>VBKI01000001.1 GCA_005879535.1 Deltaproteobacteria bacterium
GACGACGAAGATCGCGTAGAGGACCGGAACCAGGACCAGCGTGATCATGGTGGCGAAGGCGAGCCCTCCAATCTGCGCGAAGCAGAGCGGCTCCCAGAGCGCGCCACCGTGGATGGCGAGCGGCAAGAGGCCGAAGATGGTCGCGCCCACGGTGATGAGCACCGGCCGCATCCGGATGAGGCCCGCGTCGACCAGCGCCTCCCGCAGCGGCTCGCCGCGCTCCTGCATCTCCTCGATCAGATCGAAGAGCACGATCACGTGGCTCACGATCACCCCGATCAGGCTGATGATCCCGAGCACGGCGGTGAAACCAAAGGGCGAGCCAGTGATCACCAGCGCA
This sequence comes from Deltaproteobacteria bacterium, assembly GCA_005879535.1. NCBI lineage: Bacteria > Pseudomonadati > Myxococcota > Myxococcia > Deltaproteobacteria bacterium. The sequence goes on from VBKI01000001.1 coordinate 341, forward strand.
AGGATGGCGCCGACGCCGCCGAACGGGATGGCGGCGAGCACGATGAGCGGCTTCACAGCGCTGCGGAACTGGATCACCAGCGAGAGCAGGATGGCGAGCACGGAGAGCAGGGCCACGATGCCGCTCTCGCGAAAGACGAGGGTCTGCTGCTCCTGCGCTCCGCCGATCTCCAGGAAGTATCCGGGAGGCAGGCTGCGCTCGAAGGCCTGGAGCCTCGCACGGGCGAGCTTCATCACCTCGGAGGGCAGCCGCCCGGGCACCGGGGATCCGGAGACCACGACCGTGCGAACCTGGTTCCGGCGCATGATCTTCTCGGGGGCGAACTCGAGGCGCAGGTTCGCCACCTGGAGCAGCGGCACCTTGATCGATCCGCGAGAGCCGAGCACGTAGAGGTTGCTCAAGCTGGCGAGCGTGCCGCGCTCGCCTTCGCGCAGCCGGGCCAGAATGGGGATCTGCTTGTCGTGGTCACGGAGGCGTCCGACGGGAATGCCGGTCAGAGCCTTGGTCGAAGCAGCCACTTCGCGATTCGAAATACCGGCGAGTCGGGCGCGCTCCGGGTCCACCTGCAAAGCGATCCGGGGCGTTTCCGCGCCCCAGTCGTCGCGCACGCGATCGGCGATCGGGATGTCGCGGAAGATCGCCTGTGCCTGACGAGAAAGCGCTCTCAGCGTGGCGATGTCGTCGCCCGAGATGCGCACCTCGAGCGGGTTGTTGACCGGTTTCCCGGTCTCGAGCTGCCGGACGTCGATCTGCGCTCCCGGGACCTGGGCGGAGAGCGCGTGCTGCAGCGGAGCGATGAGCTCGGTCGTGTCGTGGTCGTCCTTCACCTCGACGACGAGCTGCGCGTAGTTGACCTGGTCCTGCTGCGGAGAGAGCGAGAACCAGAATCGGGGCGCGCCGCCGCCGATGAAGGTGGTCACCGAGCGGAGCACCTCGCGATGCGTCTTCTTTCCGTGCTCCGCGGCCACCTCGCGCACGATACGGTCGGCGATGCGCGCGGCCTCGTCGGTCGCTTCCAGCGTGGCGTTCTCGGGCAGCCAGATGTCGACGTAGGAGAGATAGGAGAGGTCGGTGGGGAAGAACGCCGTCTTCAGGCGCGGACCGAGCGAGATGCCGGCGGCGAGCACGCCGGCCGCGGCCAGGAGCACGAGGTAACGGTGGTCGATCGCCCAGCGCACGCCGCGCGCGTAGAGGCCGGCGACGCCGCGCTCGCGCCGCTCGGCCCACGGCAACGGCGGCCGGTCGTGGCCGCGGAGCAGCGCGTGACCGAGGAGCGGCACGAAGGTCATCGAGACGATGCGCGAGGCGATGAGCGCGCAAGTGATCACCACCGGAAGGCTGAAGATGAAACGGCCGACATCGCCGCTCATGATCAGGAAGGGCAGGTAGGCGACGATGTTCGTGACGGTGGCGAAGAAGATGGCGCGCGCCAGCCTGGTGGGCCCGAGCCATGCGGCGAGGCGTCCGGGCTTGCCCGCATCCAGCTCCCGTTTGATGGCATCGCCTGCCACCACGGGGTCGTCGACCAGGAGCCCGAGCGAGATGATCAGCGCCGCGATCGACATCTGCTGGATGTCGATGCCGAGCAGGTACATGAACGCGTAGCAGAGCGCGAGCGTGAGCGGGATGGAGAGCGCGAGCAGGAGCGCCGAGCGCCACTCCCAGAACCCGATCAGGCCGATGAGTACGATGATCGCGATCGCCTCGTAGAAGCTGACGAGGAACAGGTCGACCTTCTCCTTGACCTGGCGCGGCTGATCGGAGGTGCGGGCCAGGATCAGGTCTTCCGGAAGCGTGGCCCGGACGCTGGCGAGCTTCGCGTCGACGTCGGCGCTGAAGTCGGCGATCTGGCGGCCGGCCTGCATCTGCACCGCCACGGTGATCGCGCGGGTGCGCTGCCAGGTCCCGGCCGCGTCGCGCCAGGTATGGAAGTTGAGGTAGCGCGGTGGGTCTTCGTAACCGCGGCTCACGTCGGCGAGGTCGCGCAGGTAATAGGGCGCGCCGCTCCGCGATGTAGACACCAGCAGATCGGAGATCTCCTTTTCGCTCTTCAATTCGCCGCTGACGTCGATGATCACCCCTCGTCCCTGCGCGCGGGCCACGCCGCCGGGGGCCTGTACGTTCTGGGCGAAGATCGCCTGCTGCAGCATCTGTTGCGTCACGCCGGTGGAGGCGAATCGCTCCTGCGAGTAGTCGAGGTAGATGCGCTCGTCGAGCACGCCCGAGCGCGTCACCCTGGCGACTTCCGGCGAGACCTGGATGCGTTTGGCGATCTGATCGGAGAAGTCGTCGAGCTGTCGCAAGCTGTATCTCGAGCCGGCGACCCGCTGCAGCTCTTCGCTCGCCTGCTCCGGCTGCTCGAGGATCGCGGGCTCCCAAAGGTCGGGGTGCAGCCAGCCGCCGTGCAGCCGCTCGCTCTCGAAGCGATGCACCACGGCGAGCCAGCCCTCGCGGTCGAGATCGCTGAGCGCGTCGAAGGCCACGAACCCGTTGCCGCGCACGGGGCGGATGTCCTCGGCTCCTTCGGCGCGCGCAAACCCGGCGAGCTGGTCGACGATGCGCGCGATGGGCAAAGGGTTCAGCGCGCCCGGGAAATTGAAGACCACGGTGCGGCGGGCTCCCGCGCGTGCGGCGGATCGCGCCGCGCGGACTGAGACCTCGATCGCCTGGGCGCGAATGGCGATCTCGGAACCGGAAATTCTCGGGCTCGCCACCGTCAGCATCAGCGCCGCGGTGTCGCCAAAGTCCTTTTTGAAATCGATCGGCTGGGCGCCTTCCGGCAGGTCGCGGATGTTCTTGATCCGCGAATCGATGTCGTCGAGGGCACGCCCGAGGTTCTTGGCGTCCGCCCGGACCGTGACCTGCACTACGGAGACGCCATTGCGCGAGGTGGACTCGATCTTCTCCACTTCGCTGGTGGAGGCGATCTTCTCCTCGATCTTGCGGGTGACGAGCTGCTCGACCTTCTCGGCCGGCGCGCCCGGCCAGGGCGTGATGGCGACCGCGACCCGCACCGGGATCAACGGGTCCTTGCGCTTGGGCATCTGCAGGTAGCCGAACGTGCCCGCGACCAGCGTCGCCACAAGCAGCACCCACGCCACCTGGCGGTTCTCGGTGAAGTAGCGCGCGGTGTTGTGCGATTTGCCGATCAGCTCTTCGTCGGTCTTGTGCGCCATGGCGGGCCTCGAGGAGCTACGGAACGAGCTGGACTGTCTGGCCGTCGTTCAGCAGCGTCGCGCCCTGCACCACGAGACGCTCGCCGGGGAGCAGGCCGCTCTCGATCGCCACCTCGTTCCCGATCAGCTGGCCCCCGATCACCCGCCGCTGGCGCGCGATCGGGACGCCGCGCTCCTCCTCGACCACGAAGGCCAGGAGCGCCTGCGCCTCGCGCTCGCGTTGCGGCGCGGCGACCAGCGAGCTGAGCGGCGCGGTGATCACGGCCGCGCTCGAGGTCGCCGCCTCCTGCAGCGCCACCGAGACGACCATGCCGAGGAGCAGCGAGGCGCTCGGCGAAACCACGGCCGCCTCGACGTCGAAGGTGCGTGCGTCTGCGCTCGACTGAGGATGGAGCTTGCTGATCGCCGCCGGGATGTTCGCTCCGAGCGCATCCGCGGTGACCGCGACGGGGGAGCCGATCCGCAAATGGGACGCCACTTCGTCGGGCACCGCGAAGCGCACCTTGATCCTGCTGACGTCCGCGAGCCGGAACGCGAGGGTGCCCGGCGAGACCAGGTTGCCGATCTCGATCGAGCGCGCGAGGACGAGCGCGTCCACCGGCGCCCGGAGCGAGGTGTCGCCGAGCGCGATCCGGGCGCTCGCGAGGCGGGCTTCCGCAGTGTCTACGGCAGCGCTCGCGCCGTCGGTCCGCGCCTTGGCCGCGTCGTAATCAGCTTGCGGGATGACCTTGGAGGCGAGCAGGTTGCTCGCCCGATCGTAGTCGAGCCGGGCCTTCACGGCGGCCGCGCGAGCCGCCTCGATGGCTCCGCGCGCTTCCGCGGCGGACTGGCGATAGTCCTCCTGCCGGACGCTCGCCAGCACCGTCCCGCGCTGGACCCGATCGCCCGCTTGCACGAACCGGGTCCGGCCCTGGCTGTCGCGGACGGTGAGAAGGGAGGTGGCGTAGCCGCCGACCTTGAACGAGAGCTCGATCTCCGCCTCCGGAGCAACGGTGCCGCTGAAGCGGAGCTCCTGGTGCGCCTGCGGGGATGCCCGGACGGTTCTCGTGCGCACCGGGACCGGAGGTCGTACATAGGCGTCCGCCTTGTTGCAAGCAAGCGCGCCCAGAGCGGCGGCAGCGAACAGTGGCACGTAGCTGCGGCGTTCGTGCTTCGGGGTGGAGCTCGATTGCGCCGCGTTCCATTGTGTCCTGGTAGTCATCTGCGACCTCTTCGAGCACCCGGCTCGATGGATAGATGCGGCTACACCTATTGCGATGCGCCGAGGCTGTCGGGAACTTCTTACGCGGCTGGCCGGGTCCTTATTACGTTCGAACGACCGCGAGCAGACGCGCAAGTCGATGGTGAAGATCGCGCGCTTGCCTCACGCCGACCAGGTCCCGGACGCGCTTCTGGCTCTTCTCCCAGAGCGGGAATGCCTTCTCGATGGCTCGCTGACCGGGCTTTGTGAGCAGCACGATCCGGGCGCGCGCGTCGGCCGGATCCCGGGCGACCCGGAGGAGGCCGGCCTTCTCCAGGGGCAGCAGGTTCCGCGTGAGCGTGGTCCGATCCATCCCCAGGACTTGCGCAATCTTGCCCATGCCGGCACCGGCCTCGCCGAATCGGGCGACGGCGACGAGCGCGGTCAGCTGCGAGATCTGCAGGCCGGCGCGGCGCAGGTTCTCGTCATAGATCCTGGACAAGGTGCGGGACGTCTGCCGCACACGCATGCAGGTGCACTCGTCCGCGATTTTCCGGGCGGCATCCTGGAAATTGGTTTTCACGCTGGTGTTTGCATCTACACGGAGCTGCCGCGCCGTGCAAGGCAAGATCGAAAACGGCGGAGCAAAGTGTACATACACGTGAGCCTGCGCCCCCGGGAGCCTGCGGCTCAGCGGCCGGGGTCACCGCGACGTGCGGGTCGCCGGCGAGGACGACGCCTGGCGAGCGCGCGGATCCAGAACCTGCTCGTCTCGCGCAGGACGGCCTCGCTCAGTTCCTCGTCGTCGACTGCGCGCGAGATGGCGAGCGCCCCGACCATGGCGGAGAGCAACGCGAGCCGCGCCGACGCATCGGCGCTGCGGACGACTTCTCCGATGCGAGCGAGCGCCCCGCGAACGCCGTCGGTGTACGTGCGTCTGACGCCGGCCGGCTGGCGCGGCATGTCGGAAGCGAGCGCGGGGAGCGGACATCCGGCCGACGGCGCGTCGCGGTGGGCCTTGCTCAGGTAGCGACGCAAGATCGCCCCGGGCGAACTGCCCGGCTGCCGCGCGAGCCCGGATTGCGCGAATGCCTCGGCGCAGGCTTCCTTCGCCAGCGCCTCCTTGCTTTCGAAATGGCGGTAGAAGCCGCCGGCGGTCAACCCCACCTGCGCCATCACGTCGGCGACGCTGACCGCCTCGATCCCGCGCTGCCGGAAGAGCCGCGAGGCTGCCGCGACGGCAGTCCGGCGGGTACGGGCAGCCTCTTCACGCGACCTTCGCACCGCGTTCTCCCGCGGGGGGCTTCTGCCTGCGCCCTCCGCCCGTCGGCGGCAACGCCGGCGCGTCCGTGGAATCGAGCCCGAACTGCTTGCGGAAAACGCCGTCGAAAACCGCCGCGGGCAGATACCTTCGCAGTCCGGCGACCAGGCCCGAGCGCTTGCCCACCGGATATCGCAGGCGGGGCTTCCCGGCCGTTGCTGCCTCGACGACCGCCTCCGCCACCACCTGCGGATCCTCGGCGCCTTCGGTGTTCCTGCGGAAGTTCTCTCGGGAGTGGTCCCGGGCTTGCTGGTAGTCGCCGACAAGGTGGGCAGCAAGAGTCCCGTTGCTGTCGAAGTTGGTGCGCATGAACCCGGGCTCGACGAGCGCCGCGCGGATTCCCAGCGTGCGAGTCTCGTGATCGAGCGACTCGGCCAGTCCTTCCAGGGCGTGCTTGGAGGCGGCGTAGAGGCCCATGAACGGGGCGGGCAGGAAGCCGAGCACGCTGCTGATGAAGACGATGCGCCCGCTCCGCTGGGCCCGCATCGCCGGCAGCACCGCTTGCGTCATGCGCATCGCGCCGAAGAAGTTCACGTCAAACAGATCGCGGGCCTGCTCGAGCGAGGTCTCCTCGACCGCGCCGATCACCGTGCCGCCGGCGTTGTTGACCAGGAGATCGATGCGGCCCGCCCTGGCCAGCACCTCGGCCATGCCGGCGTCGATGGACGCCTCGTCTCGCACGTCGAGGAGCAGGCGCTCCGTCCCGGCTGGCAGGAAGCTCGCGGCCGATCTCGCCGTACCGAAGACGCGGTATCCCCGCCCGACCAGCGCCCGCGCGGTTGCATTTCCGATCCCCGACGACACGCCCGTCACGATTGCCACTCGACCGTTCATGTTCGCTCCGTAGTTTAGATGACGATTGTCATCTAAAGCCAGCAGATGCTTGCCAGGTGTCTTCGATTCGCCAGTCGGAACCCGTCCGAGGCGATACGGGACCCTCAACCGCCCTTCGCCGCCTGGGGCGGGTTGAGCGAGGCAGCGACGGCACGCGCCACCGCGCGAGGCTGATGCGGAGCGACTGCACCGTGAGCTTGTTCTTGTAGGGCACCTGAGAGCGGAAGCGTCCGCTTTCGACGCTCCACCGAACAGGAATCAGTGCCGAGGACCTGCAGTCGATCCGGGCCGCTTCTCCTCACGGCGCGCGCGGCCTGACGCGGATGGAGTACATCAACCGACTGGCTACCTTGCAGGCAAGAACTCGACACAGGGAGGTGACCGATGAAGGCGATTGTGGTGACGAATCGGGCTGCGGGAACGGCCGGGGCGAAGTTGGTTGAGCGGCCCGAGCCGCAGGCGGCGATAAACGACGTCGTTGTTCAGACTCATGCGTCGGCATTCACCGGGGATGAGCTGGCGTGGCCCTCGACCTGGACCGATCGCGTCGGCCGTGACCGGACGCCTTCAATCCCCGGACACGAACTGGCCGGAGTGGTCACCGCTCTCGGCTATGGCACGACGGGGCTGTCGATTGGACAGCGGGTGTTCGGCCTCACGGACTGGTATCGCGACGGCACGC
>VBKI01000002.1:0-417 GCA_005879535.1 Deltaproteobacteria bacterium
TTACGCGCATCGTGATCGGGTCTTCGTCCTGCGACGGCATTCCCCTCTTGTTCGCATCCGCACGACGTTCAGCGGCTTGTCGCAAGGCCAGGGGCGCGCGAGCGCGCTGCGACTGCAGCCGGGCGACTGCGTCATCGTCGAATGATCGCGTCGCTCGGAGCCGCTGTTCTGGCGCTGCTCGTGGCGCAGCCGATTCGCTGGCGCGCCGAGATGGCCAGTGAAGGACGGGCACGGAACGAACCCGGTCCTGGCGAGCACGCCGAGGTTGGAGAAATGGAGTTGCGGGCTCGGTTGGGCTTGGTGGCACTGGACGCACCGGAGCTCGCCGAGTTGACGTACGCGCCGCGAATCCTGCTGCACCGCACATTTTTCGGGTCTTCACTGGCGACCGGCAACGCGACGCAGCAAGCGGGACAG
>VBKI01000002.1:423-7907 GCA_005879535.1 Deltaproteobacteria bacterium
CTCCTGGTACACAACAGCCGAGTGGGGGATGGTCGATTCCTCGCCGTTGTCGGGAGCGCCGATTGCGGGTGCCGTGAGCCTCCCTTCACAGCGGTTCGTGAGCACGCTCGCCTTGGAAACGATGCTTGATCTCTCGCATAGATTTTCGTCCCGGTGGCGCTTTTCAACGAGTGCCGGTTTTCGCCGCAGCGGCGGGCTCGGATACGACGCCGTCCGGGTCCTCCCTCGACAGATGGGGCCGGCGGCGACCGCCCGGCTTGAGTGGGACGCGACTCGCACGAGTCTTCTAAGCGTCGTCGCCGATGTGGCGGAACACCGCTTCTCCGCCAGACAATTCGGCGCGCTTTCGAGCGTTCTTGCCGCATGGACTGTCCACACTTCACGTCAGGTCGTGGTTGAAGCCGCCGGCGGCGGAGCTGTCTTCCGGAGCCTGGATGGTCGGTTCACTGAGTACCCTGCGGGACTGGTTGGCGTTGCCGTAGAAAACCGCCCGCGCGAGGATCGCGTGCTGCGCGGCTCCCTGCGCGCGCGCCTCGTACCTGCCATCAACCCGTTCGTGGAGCAGGTGACGGAAACGCTCCGCGGCGAGGCAACCGCGGCGCTGGCGGACGGCAGATTCCGAATACTCGCGGAAGGGAGCAGCGGATATGCAGTGCGTGGTGCCGACCGCGGTGCGCGGGACGTTCGCTTTGGAGCGCGTTCAGCCTGGGATCTCACGCGCACGTGGAGCATCGAAGGCGGGTTACGTACCGTATGGACGAATCAGGCGCCTTTCCGCGGCTGGCAAAGCGAGGCACTCGTCGGAGTCCGGTGGGGCGATGCCGGCTCGCTTTAGCAGTCGCCCGCCTGTGGCAGGCGTTCCGTAGCGGGGCAAAAGGTCCGTACTGATCAGTGATTTGGGCGCTGTTTGTCCTCGTGCGCTGGTGCCAGGGCCACGGCGTGAGGCGCTAAGTCGTAACGGACCGTGTTGCTTACGCTTCGTTTCAGCGCATGCTTGATCGTACACTCAGTGAAGCTTCGCTCCTGACGGAGAGGTTGGCTTGCCGGACACATTCCTCGATCGAGTCGCTCAGAAGACTGCTTGCGTGGGCGTCATCGGGCAGGGCTACGTTGGCCTTCCTCTGGCCCTCGTCTTCCAGGAGGCCGGGTACAGGGTCACAGGATTCGACGTCGATCCGATGAAGGTTGCTGCGATCACGCGCGGCGAGTCGTTCATCAAGCACATCGGACCTGCGCGTGTCGCGAAGGCGGTGCAGAGCGGCAGGTACAGCGCGACCACGGATTTCGATCGGCTGTCGGAGTGCGACGCAATCGTCATCTGTGTTCCGACGCCGCTCGGGAAGCATCGCGAGCCGGATAATTCGTTCATTCACGCGACCGCGCGCGAGATCGCTGTGCGGCTCCGCCGCGGCCAGCTCGTGGTCCTCGAGTCGACAACGTATCCGGGAACGACTGACGAGGAGGTTCGCCCGATCCTCGAAAGTGGTGGTTTGCGCTGTCCGCAAGATTTTCTCCTGGCCTTTTCGCCTGAGCGGGAAGATCCCGGTAATGAAAGGTTCTCCACGCGGAGCATACCGAAGGTGGTCGGCGGCGTGAATGAGCCGTCCACGAAGGTGGCTGCAGCACTCTACGCCAGCGCGCTGGAGCACGTGGTTCCAGTCTCGAGCTCGCGTGTTGCCGAATCGTGCAAGCTTCTCGAGGACGTGTTCCGGTCCGTGAACATTGCGCTGGTGAACGAGCTCAAGACGATTTTCGACCGCATGAACATCGACGTGTGGGAAGTGATCGAGGCGGCGAAGACGAAGCCATTCGGGTTCATGCCATTCTACCCCGGCCCGGGGCTCGGTGGTCACTGCATCCCGCTCGACCCTTTCTTTCTTTCGTGGAAGGCAGCAGAGCACGGGTCTTGGGCACGGTTCATCGAACTCGCGGGAGAGATCAACACCCGTATGCCGCAGTACGTGGTGCACAAGGCCATGCTTGCGCTCAACGATCAAGGGAAGGCTCTGAAGGGCTCGCGGATTTGCGTCCTCGGTCTCGCGTACAAAGCGAACATCGACGACGATCGCGAGTCGCCATCGTATGAGATCATCGAGTTGCTGCGTGAAACGGGCGCCCATGTCGAATACTGCGATCCTTTCTTCCCGGTCGCGCGGCATACGCGCAAGCACGGCGACCTGCAGCTACGCTCGATCGCCCTGAGCGCGGAATCATTCGCAGAGTTCGATGCACTCGTGATTGCCACAGCGCACGAGCAGTTCAAGAAGGGTGAGCTGTACGAACATGCCAAGCTGGTGATCGACACCCGGAATCTGATCGCTTCGCTTTTTGGCGAAACCCCGCCGATCCCAACTGTGAAGGCGTGAGTCTCGCCCGCTGCATTCTGGTACGGTCCTGTCCTGCATGCGCATCGTGGCCACCGGCAGCGCCGGGTTTTCGGCTCACATCTTTGCGAGCCGCTCGAATCGGCAGGACACGACGTCATCTCCTTCGACAACTTCTTCACTGCGAGCAAGGAGAATGTCGCTCGAGTCGTCGGGAACTGTCGTTTTGAGCTCCTGCGTCACGACGTGATCGAGCCGATTCTCCTCGAAGTCGATCGCATCTACAACCTCGCTTGTCCCGCCTCGCCGGTCCACTACCAATACAATCCGGTCAAGACGGTGAAGACCAACCTGATGGGCACCCTCAACATGCTCGGTCTCGCCAAGCGCGTGTCAGCGCGAATCCTGCAGGCGTCCACTTCGGAGGTGTACGGCCACCCGCATGTCCATCCGCAGCCTGAATCGTACTGGGGCAACGTCAATCCGATCGGGATCCGCAGGTGCTACGACGAGGGGAAGCGCCTCGGCGAGACGCTGATGATGGACTACCACCGTAGCGTCGGCCAGATAGTGCTGAAGCGAGTGCAACGAGTCTGACGATGCATTCACAACAGCGGCACAGCGGACGGTAGGCCCGGCGCCGTCGCTGCCGGGGTGGCGACGCCGGATCAGCCGAAGCCCGCTATGGCGAGTGAAGGTTATGCCGCCAGACGTTCACGTAGATAGGGCAGGACGTCTCGCCACCGTCCGTGTACCCGGAGCGGCCATTCAGGACCTCGAGCACCGGGACGAAATCCATCCAGCGGGGATCGTCATGATTGACGTCGCCGACCACGGCGTGGCCGATCTCGTGCACAAGCACCGTCTCCTCCACGCAACGCCACGTCCCAAGGCCCGGGTCGCGAGTGGTGATATGGATGGCGCCGGATTCGAAACAACCCAAGGCGGTCGTCGAGATGTTGCAGGTCACGTACTGGTTGTCTTCGAGAAAGATCGTCGCGCCATCGATGTCGTCCCAGCTTCCGCTCCAGAATCGAAGGGCGGCGTCGATCGTGCTCTCGATGCGGCCAGGGAAGTCGGCGCTGTGTACGAACGGCGCCGAGGTGTTCAGGACGATCCCCACTCCCCGCACCGTGAAGTCGGGTTTCCGTTGGCCGCACCCGGACAGAACGAACGCAATCGTGAGTAGTGAACTCGATAAAACTTGGCGCGTCACGGTCCTCCCACCCCCGTAACCGCCAACAGCATACTGCAAAAATGCATGTAGTCCAACGTGCCGAGCTGGAGTCCCATCACCCCAATTCCAGAAAACTGCAACGATTACGGGCAGCTAGCCCGATGCGCAAAAGGTCCCGCAACTGACGAGAGCTGCATTCGTCGAATCCGTGCAGCTCTCGCGTTGGAAACCAATCGCTCGCGAACAGGCCGCGCACCCCGGCGCCTTCCGCCGCGAGTTCGACGGCCGCTTGCCGCTCGCGGCGATCAGCTGACGAGACGCGCTATGGCGCGCTCGGAAGAAAGGCACTTCTCCGCTGCCCCGCCTAGCGTGGCCTCGATCCGCGTTTTTGTTTGAGCGCCCGAAGAGCGGATTCGTGCTGCCCGTACGACCGATGGGATCCGTTCAGCCTCAGCGCTGAAATCGACCGCATGTTTGGCGCAAATGTATTGGGTGAGCTTGCCCCGGTTTGCGACGCCAGCGGAACCCAGGCCTTTGCCGCGAACGTGACCACCGCCTGCGGAACGTTCCCAGCGGGAGGCTGATCCGGATAGCGGGCTCCCCGCGCCTCACGAGAGGTTCCGCGTCAAGGCCGGCTCACCCAAGTTGACGCCCGTGGAATCAACGCGGCTGCTGTGATCGGCTCGCCGCCGCGCGTTTGAGCAGGTCGACCACGGTCCGGGCGATGGTCTGCGCGTTGAAGTGCGCCTCGACGCGCCTGCGTCCCGCCGCTCCCATCCGCAGGCGTAGCCCCCGATCCGCCCGGAGCCGCCGGATGCGATCGGCGAGGGCCGCGAGATCGTCCCTGGGAACCAGGTAGCCGGTCTCGCCTTCCTGCACCACCTCGGTCACGCCCCCGGTAGGCGTCGAGATCACCGGCAGGCCCATCGCCATCGCCTCCAGCGAGGCGATAGCGTGGGAATCGGCACGGGTGGGGAGCGCGTAGAGGTCCGCTTCCCGCAGCAGCGCAACCATCTGCGGCGAATTGGTGGTGATCCCCTCGAACACCCGGATGTTCTTCGCCGCTGGTCCCTTGTAGGCGTGGGTGACGAAGTTGAACTGCACGTCTTCGAAGGCGGGCTCCTGCGCGAGCTTGACCAGCAAGTCTCCTCCCTTGCGGGTGAAGTCGGCCCCGATGAACAGCAGCTGGAGCCGGCGCCCGGCCTCCGATCGTCCCTGCCGATCCGGAGCGACATAGGTCGCCAGGTCGATCCCGGGAGGGACCACCGTGATGCGGTCCGGCTCGATGCCGTAATCGTCGATCAGCGATTGCCGGCAGCTCCAGGAGAGCGGCAAGAGATGGAATGCCTTGGCATAGACGCGGCGGGTGAGCTCCTGCTTGAGTCTTGCGCTGAGGCTGCGCGGGTCGAATCGGTGCACCGTGTACCAGAGACCGTTCCGGGCATACCAGGGCGGGGTTCCATCCATCGCCACCACGTACGGGACGCGGCTTCGGAACCGCCAAAGGAACATGCAGATGGTCTGTTGAAAGAACCAGGCGGCGTCGAACCGGCCACCTTGCCGCTCCAACTTGCCGATTTCCCAGCCGGTAAGCAGAGAATTCCGGATCGTGCCCGGGAGCAGCGAGCGACGGGGGCGCCGATCGAGCCGCTTGCTCTCCGCGTCCATCTCCACCCCCAGCCAAGCGGAGCTGACGTCCGGCCGGCCGGAGATCTGGTCCTCCAGGTTTTTCAAAATCGTCGCGTTCCCGCCGGCCATGTAGGCAGCGAAGAGCAGCCGCGGATTCATTCCGGAGCCTGCAGGGGCTTCTCCGGCGCGCGCAGCTTCCGCAACCCGTCGCGCCAGTTGGCCGGAAGCCTGCTCCATAGATGGCGGGCCAGTCCCGCCGAGACAAGCCCGTGGGTCCTCCGCTGGTGCAAGAACGCGATCCGCTCCCGCTCCAGCCTGCGCCGCAGCGACTCTTCGAGGAGAGCGACGAAGTTCTTCGCTTTCGCCGCGCGCGCCCCACTGCGGAACATCAAGAGCGCCCAGTTAGGCACGTCGACCGCGCCAAACTGGTATTTGTAGCGCACGGAGCCGCGGAGGAAGTCGAAGACGCGGACGCCCTGGGGAACCAGCTCTTCCATGCACAGGCAATGCAGGACCAGCCCCGGCGAGTACTTGAGCGCCTCGCCTGAGTTGCGGAGGCCGCTCAGGTAGAAGGAGACCTCGTCGCGGTGCCTGAAGTTGCACGCTGCAGCCACCCGTTCGCCATCGAGGCGCAGGAAAGTGAGAAAGAGCCACCCCCGGTCGAAAAAGGCCCGCGCGACCGCGCGCTGGAAGGCCGCGACGGTGGGCTCCGCGAAGACGCCCTTTTTGCCTGCGCTCGTCCACCTTTGCTGGTGCATCTCCATGAACTGTTCGATGTCGGCCTCGACCCGGTCGAAGGTCCGGCTCACCTCCAACTCCACGCGAAATCGTTCGCGCATCTGACGCATCCGTTTGATCAGGTGGCGCCGCCGGATGCCGCCGAACGACTCGAGCGTCTCCTTCCAGGTGTCCTTCAGCAAGGTCCGCGGGCATTGCTCGACCACCAACGTCCTGCCCTCGAACCCGTGCGCGCACAACGCGTCGAATAGGGGAGATCGCGTGGCCGACCGGTCGGGAATGTCGCTGAGCAGGAGCATGTCGAAAGAACTGGCTTGTTGCGCCAGGTGCGCAGCGATCCGGGCGCAGCAAGCGGCCTCGAGCCCCGTGCGCACCAGCAGGTCGAGGTAATCCGACATTCCGGTGCCAAGGAAGACGAGACGGCGCAGGCCAAGCATCGGCGCGATCGGGATCGCCTCGACGACGAAGGGGGCGATGGCGACCACCTCTCCTTCCGCCTCCAGCACGACTATGTGAAGGCTCCTCGAGTTGACGTTCTCGCCGAAGTGCGCCCACCAGGTGCGTTGCCATTCGTAGGACTGGAACACAGAGGCGCCGGTCCGTAGGTGCAGGTCGGACCACTTGGACCGCAGGGCATCCAGCCCTGCGGTGGACGTGACCACCTTCAGGTCGAGCTTGGGCCGGCCGAGGCCGATCGCCGCGACCGGCCCTTCGACGCGCGCGGTTCCGGCCGGCGGCCGCTCTCCCCCCATCGATTCCGTCATGGTCCCCTGGCCAGGCGCGAGGCACCGGGCTCTGCTTTCGTACGCAGGTGCAACGAATCCCAGCCCGGCGCGCGCTCACGCGTGAGTTCCTGGGCGGAGCCGACGCGCTGGTGAACGACCCCACTCAGGATGCCGCCGACGCGCTCACGCACCGTCATCGGTGGGCTCTCACTTCCGCGGTCGAGCGCAGGAGCGACGTCCTCTTGCCGCGTCACCACCTCTAGACGCAAGTCGACGCCGTCACGATCGATCGATTTGCGCACGCTTCCTCCATGTTCCGCGAGAGTCGTGTCCCGAACTCGTCCCAGGAAGGCGCAAGCGGCAGCAGCCAGCTGTAGACCTCGCCCTTCCAGGCGGCAGCGTAGGGCTCCACGACCGCCGCGCTGCGGGCGTGGATTCCCGTCCACCGCATCCAGTCCCACAGCAGATGCGACGTGCGCACGTAGGCGAGGATCTCGCGGTAGACGGTCTCCTCGTGCCCGCTCCGCGCGCAGACGCCACACACTTCCGTGATGTTTGGATCGGCGCCGATGAATTGGCGACTGCGCATCCGTAGCGGTCCGGCACCCGGACGTTCGGGGATCATCATGGGAGCAACGCCGATCAATCGGTGCGAAGCATCCCTGACGGCGAGCATGAACATTCGATCCCGGACCGCCGCCCGATTGGAGCTCAGGTGCCGCCACCAACACTGGACCCAGTCGCTGTTAGCGAATGGGAGCGGCACCGCGAGGCGCTCGTCGAGTTCTCGCCATTCCGGTTCTAGCAATTCAAGCTGGTCGATGGTCGTCAGCAACTCGACGGACATGTGCCCGACGCTTGTAGCGCATGGATCCGACGTTTGTCGATACT
>VBKI01000003.1:0-12919 GCA_005879535.1 Deltaproteobacteria bacterium
GGGCGCTCACGACGAACGACTCCACCCCGCAGCTCGCCAACCTGGGGGCGACAGCGACATTCCATTCGACGATCCCGAACGGCAGTTACGCTTTGACGTTCCAGGTCAGGGATCAGTGGAACCACCTGGGAACGAGGTCGCATGACTTCGCCAGCGACGCCTGCGGAGCGAGCCCGATTTCGGCCACAGCGGCAGCGACGCAAACGGCCGGGGCGTTGCCGATGGATCCATGGACATTGACGGCGTTACCGGCCACGGGAGCGCATTTCTCCGACGATTCCGATCCAACGAAGTGCCCTTCCCGGTTCGCGCCGGCGTACACGTTCGCCTGGTCGTCCGTGGAGGCCGCGGCGACCGCGTTCTCCACGTCGACGAGCAATCCGAGCACGTTCACACCGGCGGAGTCGAAGTCCTACGCCGTCCGCCTCACCGTGTCCGGCAACGGCCAGAGCGGCGGTGCGGACGGAACCGTAAACGCGACCTGCGACGCGCCGACGGCGAATGCTCCAACAATTGTAAGTGTCAACGGGGCCGCTTCCGGTGCGCCGACGATCTTCGCGGGTGATGTAGTTGGCCTGAAGGCAGGGACAGCAACCTCCGCCTGCTTCGGCACGCCGACATTCAATTATTCGTGGCATGCGACCATGAATACGAGCGCCGCCGATGGGGAATTCCAAGCGCCAGCCTCGACCACTTCGAGGGCTGTGCTGACTCCTGCAGGAGCGGCGTCACATTATGAGGTGACCTACAGCGTATCCGACGGGGCTAAGCAGAGTCTCGCCAGTGCACCGGCCGCATTCGATACGGCGAATTGCGCGGCGACTACACCTCTTCTGACGGTGGTCACCGCCACGCAATCGCTGGATGCCGTCATCCGCATCGTCGGCGACGGTGGCTCTCCATTCACGGACTCGCTGAACATCGCGTATCCGAATCCGGAGGACGGCGGTCCGCCCGCTGCCAACGCCGGTCTCCCGGTGGGCACGGTACCGATCCCGTTCTATTTGGATAACGACGTCAGCATGACCGTCCAGGTAGACGATCCGCCCGGAGCGTCCTGCGGCAGCTATCAAGTCAATTCAGCCACGCTGCTCCGCCCGTTCAACAGCGACGCAGGTCTCCGCGCGTTCTCGGCTACCAACGTCGCGACCGGCGGTACTTTAAGCTTCACGTTCAAGCCGGATGTCGGAACGCAGAATATTGATGGCGGGACGGTGGTCGGGCAATACGGTGTGCACCTCGACATCACGACCCCGGCGCACCAGAACGTCACGGCCGATACGGCCGCGGTACCGGTGGAGGGCAACTGCGGCCTCAACCCGCCTGTCGCCTTCTTCGAAATGACACCGCCGACTGGCGCAGTCGGCATCACAGTGCAACTAGACGGTGGCCTGTCGGCCGATCAGGACAACCAGATCCTGTTCTTATCGACGACGGCGCCGACGACGGGATGCGGCCTCGATCAGACGCTCACATATCACTGGACGGTGCGGGATCCCGCCAATGTCGGCGTCGACCTTCCCCGGAACGACAGCACGGACCCTGGTCAATCGTTCACTGCGACGACGGCAGGGGCATACACGGTCGGCTTGACTGTCAACGACGGTAAGCTCTCGAGCGCGACCGAAACGCAGTTCTTCACGGCAGACGGAGGGCCGTAAACGCGGGATCTGCAGTGTGGCGGTGGTGGTCGCCGGTTGCGCGCACATCTGCGCCATGCGAGCGTCGGCGCCATGCTGCTCTTCGCGGTCCTTCTCCTCGCCCAGGCTCCCCGCGAGACGCCCCCGCCGCCGCGGCCGCCAGAGCGCGTCCTGATCAAGGCTGCGCACTTGATCGACGGGCATTCGAGCTCGCCCCGCAACGACCTCGCGGTCCTCGTCGAAGGCGACCGCATCGCGAAAGTCGGCCCAGCCGCCGAGCTCCAGGCGCCGGGAGTTCGCGTGATCGATCTCGGCGAGTCCTGGCTCCTCCCCGGCCTGATCGACGCCCATACCCACGTCCTTCTCCAAGGCGACATCACCGCGGCCGACTACGACGAGCAGCTCCTCAAGGAGAGCATCCCGTACCGCACCCTGCGCGCCGCCGCCGCGGTGCGCACCGCCGTGATGAACGGCTTCACCACCATCCGCGACCTGGAGACCGAGGGCGCGATGTACGCCGACGTCGATGTCAAGACGGCCATCGCCCGCGGTGTGATCCCCGGGCCGCGGATGTTCGTCGCCACGCGCGCGTTCGCGCCGACCGGCACGTACCCGCTGCTCGGCTACTCCTGGGAGCTGCAGCACTTGCCGGAAGGCGTGCAGATCATGGACGGCCCCGACGCCATCCGAAAAGCCGTCCGCGAGCAGGTGAAGTACGGCGCCGACTGGATCAAGTTCTATTCCGATCGCAAGTACTACAAGACGAACGATCCCAAACGGCCCTTGCGGTCCTGGGTGAACTTCACCCGCGCCGAGCTGGAGGCAATGGTCGACGAGGCCCACCGCCTCGGTCGCAAGGTCGCGGCGCACGCCATGGCATGGGACGGCATCGATGCGGCGCTCACCGCGAAGGTCGACAGCATCGAGCACGGCGACGGTCTCACCGACGACCTGATCGATCGCGTGGTGAAGCAGAACGTCTACTGGTGCCCGACCATCTACGTCGGCATGTACGTCGCGCAGGGACGGGGCGGGATCTGGCCCGACCTGATCGCGATGGAACGCGAAGCGTTTGCGAAAGCCCTCAAGCGAGGCGTGCGGATTGCCTACGGCACCGACGTCGGCGGCTACGCCTGGACTGAAAACCAGGCCAAGGAGCTCTCCGTCATGGTGAGGTACGGCATGACGGCGATGGCCGCCATCCAGTCCGCCACCAGCGTCGCCGCGGCGTTGCTCGATCCGATCTGCCCGCCACAGGCCACGGGCTGCGAGGGAAGCAACGTCGGATCGATCGCGCCAGGGAGGTTCGCCGACCTGATCGCCGTGGCGGCCGACCCGCTCAAGGACATCTCCACGCTGGAGCACGTCCAATTCGTGATGAAGAATGGCGAAGTCCTGAAGTCCCGTTAAGAGAACCGGCATGAAAAGACTCGGCTTGCTGCTCGTCCTCGTTGCCGCCTGCAAGGGCCCGGAGCGGGAGGCGCGCATGGGGCCACCGCCCGCCGCGAATCCCGTCACCGTGGTCCCCCTGCCGCCGCCGGTGGGCGAGGAAGTCGCCGTCGATTACCGGACGCAAACCGACGGTCAGGCGCTGATCGAGGTAGCAGCTCCACCGGGCGCGCGGGTGGACATCCGTGAGGGCCAGGCGCTGGTCGGGCGCGACACCGCGCCAATGGCGGTCAAGGCCGAGGCAGACCACTGGTACATGATCGGCGCACGTCTTCCGTCGGGCGCGGTGCGCGAGGCCAAGGTTCAGGCCCGCGCCGGCCAGGTGGCGTCGTTGCGATTCGTCGACGTCCCGCAGGGGCCGCAGGCCATGTCACGCGAGGCCTTCAAGGGGTTCCTCCAGGCCCTCGACGAGGAGCCTGGCGATCAAGCCAAGCTCAACCTGCTCCGCAGCGCCGCGGCAAAGCAGTGGTTCACCTCTGCGATGGCCGGCGTCATCATCGACCACATCGTGTACCGAGAGAACAAGCTCGCCGCGGTGCCCATCCTCAAGGACCGCATCCTCGACCGCGAAAACGCGTTCTGGCTCTACCAGCACTTCACCTACCGTGAGGACAAGGCCAAGGTGCAGGAGATCCTCGAGCACTGATGGCGCACGGATCGGTCAGAGCGCTGCCGCCGGATTCGTTGCGCGAACGGACCCGCCTGACCCTGCAGTACCTGAGGTACCTTCCCCGCACGTTCGCGCTGGTTCGCGAGTCCTCCCGGGCGTTCGCAGTGGGACTCATTGCGCTGCTGCTTGGCCAGGCAGCTTTGCCGGCGGCGATGGCATGGGTGGGCAAGCTGATCGTCGACGCCGTGGTGGCCGCTGCCCGCAGCGGGGATTCGGCGCAGCGTTGGCACGTGCTCCGCCTCGTGGCGCTGGAAGCGGGCCTGATGGCGGTGTCCACCGCGATGTCGCGCGGGCAGGCGCTGCTGCGCGATCTGATGCGCGCCTCCCTCGGCAACCACGTCAACACGCTGATCCTGGAGAAGGCCGCGACGCTCGAGCTGCGCCACTTCGAGGACGCGGACTTCTACGACAAGATGCAGAATGCCCGCCGCGAGGCGAGCATCCGCCCGCTCAGCATGGCGCTGGAGACCGCTTCGCTCCTGCAGCAGCTGCTGATCCTCGCCAGCTACGCCGTCCTCCTCGCCCGGCTCTCCCCCTGGTCGGTGCTGCTGATCGTGGCGGCATCGGTCCCCTCATTCATCGCCGAGGCGCGCTTCTCCGGAGAATCGTTCCGGCTCAACACCTGGCGCGCGCCGGAGGGACGCCGGCAAAACTACCTGGAATGGATCCTCACCCGCGACTCGCACGTGAAGGAAGTGAAGCTCTTCGATCTCGCGCCGCTGGTGTTGCGCCGCTACCGCGCCCTCTTCGAGAAGTTCTATGCCGAGGACCGTTCGCTGGCGCTGCGCAAGGGCGCTGCGGGAGTGGTGCTCGGGCTCGTCTCGCTCACCGCTTTCTACGGCGCGTACGCGTTCATGGCGGTGCGCGCTGCCCTGGGCGCGATCACCCTGGGCGATCTCACGCTCTACCTCTCCGTGTTTCGCCAGGGGCAGACTGCCATCCAGTCCGCGCTCGCCTCCATCGGCAGCCTGTACGAGGACGGCCTCTTCATGTCCAACCTCTTCGCCTATCTGGACATCGGGACCGGTGGGGAGCAGCCGCGGACGGTTCCGGCGCTCGCGCCCGCGCGCGTTCGCTCGCAGGAGATCGAGTTCCGCGACGTCTCCTTCCGCTATCCGGGCAGCGAGAACTGGGTGCTCCGAGGCGTTTCCCTCCGGCTCGCTGCCGGTGAGAAGCTCGCACTGGTCGGCGAGAACGGCGCCGGCAAGAGCACTCTCGTCAAACTGCTGATGCGCCTCTATGATCCGAGCGAAGGCGCCATCCTCTACGGCGGGACGGACCTGCGCGACATGGACGTCCGGGACCTGCGCGATCGCATCGGCGTGCTCTTCCAGGATTTCGTCCGCTACCAGTGGACGGCGCGCGAGAACGTGGGCGTCGGCTGGGTTCCCGCCCTCGACGATCGGGCACGGGTCGAGCGGGCGGTGGACGACGGCGGCGCGCGCAAGTTGATCGAGCAGCTTCCGCAGAAGCTCGATACCATGCTGGGCGGTTGGTTCGAGGAGGGACACGAGCTCTCCGGCGGCCAATGGCAAAAGATCGCGCTGGCCCGCGCGTTCATGCGCGATTCCGAAGTGCTGATCCTCGACGAGCCCACGGCGGCGCTCGATGCCGAGGCGGAGCACGAGCTGTTCGTTCGCCTGCAGCAGCTCGCTGCGGAGCGCACGGCGATTCTCATCTCGCACCGTTTCTCCACCGTGCGCCGCGCCGATCGCATTGCCGTGCTGCAGCACGGGCAGGTCGAGGAGCTGGGCACGCACGAGCAGCTCATCGCGCGCAACGGCCGCTATGCGCACCTCTTCCGATTACAGGCAGCGGGGTATGTCAGCTGAACCTGTACAGCCTCAAGAAGTCGCCGCAAAGCCGCACCTACGGTGCGGCAGCGGCTAGCTCCCCGTGGGCGAGATGGTGCTCGACTTCCAGCACGGCGGCGCCTTCGTTCTCGATCGCGGCTTCGTAATGCTCGCGCGCCTTCTGCGGCTGCTTCAGCGCCGCCCAGAAATGCGCCGACGCGAGCCTGCGCGCTTCCAGATCCGGATCCGAGTATCCGTCCTCGAGAAAGCTCTGCTCGTCGACGTGGCCGAGCAGGAATCCGGCGACCGGCCCCGGCCAGATGCGCTGGATCTTCGG
Organism: Deltaproteobacteria bacterium; assembly: GCA_005879535.1. NCBI lineage: Bacteria > Pseudomonadati > Myxococcota > Myxococcia > Deltaproteobacteria bacterium. The sequence continues at coordinate 5,890 of VBKI01000003.1, forward strand.
TTTCCACGTCTTGGTCAACAAGCGCGTCCCCCGCAGCACGTACCGCGAGTCGGCGAGCCGCGTGCCGGCATACACGAGAAGTGCGGGCGGCTTCAGCCGGCTCGCCGGCCCCTCGTATGCCGCGTCCAGCGCCGCGACCCATCGCTCCACCCCGATCTCCCGCTCGCCCGCCAGCCACCGCGCTGCGCCGGCGAGCTCGAGCATGGTCCCGCTCTGCGCCGCGTCCGGCGCCTCCTCGAACGCACGGGCAGCCTCGGACCACCGCTTCAGCTCCAGCAACGCCAGGCCGCGCCAGAGCGGATGATCGTCGTGAGCGAGCTCTTCGAAGCGGCCTTCCTCCAGCAGCTGGCGGGGATCGTCCATCGCGATGAAGATGCGGATTCCGGCGTCTGCATGCAGGATCGGGCAACCGGGCTGTCGCTCATGCGACATACTGCTGGCGTGGATCGATTGCGAACGGTGCCATGGGACGCGCTCCGCGCGGACGTCGCGCTGCCCGCCATCGCCTCGGTCTTGCAAGGCGCATCGGCGGAGCGCGAAGTCGACCGAGCGCTGCGGCGCCACGGTGAGCTGGCGCGCGACGAACGGACCGCTACGGTGGAAGCGATCTTCGGCGTCGCGCTCTGGCGAAGACGGCTTCTCTGGGAGACCGGTTCCGTCTCGCCGGCGAATCTGCTGGCATCGCTGCTGCGCGACCTCGGTGGCGTTGCAGAGGACCGCGCGCTCGCGCTCACCGGAGCGGCGCCGGCCTTTGCGAAGACCGAACGGCCGACGCGGCTCGCCGATCGCTGGTCGCTTCCCGACTGGCTCGAGGCGCATCTGTTGCGCGAGCTCGGCGACGCGGCGGAATCGTTCTGTGCCGCCATCGCAGTTCCTGGCCCGGTGTGTCTGCGCGCGAATCGCCTGCTGTGCAGGCGCAGCGCGCTCGAGTCGGGCCTGGCCCGCGAAGGGATCGATACCGTCCCCTCCGACCGTGCTCCGGATGCGCTCTTCGTCCGCAGTCCGCAGGCGAACCTGTTCGGGACGCGCGCCTGGCGCGAGGGACACTTCGAGCCCCAGGACGAAGGAAGCCAGCTTCTCGGCCATCTCGTCGGCGCCCGGCCCGGTGAGACCGTCCTCGATCTGTGCGCGGGCGCCGGCGGAAAGTCGCTGCTCCTCGCTGCGCAAGGAGCGCGCGTGCTCGCGTATGACGTCGACCGCGAGCGCCTCGAGCGCCTGCGGACCCGCGCGCGACGCGCAGGCGCAGAGCGGCAGATCGAAATCGTCGATCGTCCTCGCCCTGCCGACCTCGTCCTCGTCGATGCGCCCTGCTCCGAGCTGGGCGTGCTGAGGCGCGGACCGGACGTGCGCTGGCGCATCGATCCGCGCTCGCTCGCAGAGCTGCCGCCGCTCCAGCGCCAGCTTCTGGAGACCGCCGCCCCGCTGGCCGCGAAGCGGGTGGTGTACGGCACTTGCACGATCAGCCGCGCCGAGAACGAAGACGTCGCAGACGCTTTCGATCGCGCGCATCCCGAGTTCCAGCGTGTGACGACGTGGCGCACGCTGCCGCACCTCGAAGGGACCGACGGCTTCTTCGCCGCTGTCTGGGAACGCGCCCGCGCCTGAGCATCCATGAGCGACGAGAAGAAGCCGTTCCACAATCCCTTCGGCGCGCTCCGCGAAAAGCTCGGCGATCTTCCCGCTGGCCCCGCCCCCGCTCCACCGGCGCCTCCGAAAGGGCCGGCGCGCGCAGTCGTGCGCATGGAGCGCAAAGGGCGTGGCGGCAAGGAGGTCACCGCCGTCGAGCAGCTCGACCTCTCCGTGCGCGAGCTCGCGCTGTGGCTCAATGATCTGAAGGCGGCCCTCGGCTGCGGCGGCGCAGTCGAAGGCGACGCCCTGGTCCTCCAGGGCGATCAGCGAAAGCGGCTTCTCGGGCTTCTCGCCGCTCGCGGCGTACGCAAGATCACGGTGGGATAGCGGACGCAGATCTACGCCCAGGTGAGAGAGGCGTCGAAGTGGGATACCTGGCGCGGAGGGGCTCTGCTACAACTCGACGCATCTGCTGCAAGGGGGGACTGTATGGCGGATGAAACCCGCGTCCTGGTCGTGCAGGCAGAGCCGTCGGAGCGCGCGTTTCAGAGGTCGCTGTTTGCCGAGGCCGGCATGTCGGTCGTCGAAGCGTGCAGCGGTTCCGAGGCGCTGGACTATCTCGCTACCGACCATCCCGACCTCGTCGTTCTCGGCCGCATGCTGCCGGACATGGACGGCCTCGACCTGCTTCCCCGCCTGAAGTCCAGCGAGCTCGATTTCCTCCCGGTGCTGGTGGCTTCGCACCGCAGCGAGACGGCGGAGCGCGTTCGCGGCCTTCAACTCGGCGCCGACGACTACATTTCTCGCCCCTGCGATCCGGCGGAACTGCTGGCCCGCGCGCGGGCGCTGCTGCGCACGAAGCAGACGCATGACCGGATCCGCAAGCTCCAGCTGACGCTGGAACAGATGGTGGTGAGCGACCCGCTCACGGGCCTCTACAACCGGCGCTTCCTGATGGATCGGCTTCTCCAGGAAATGCAACGCTCCGACCGCCACGGCGAGCCGCTGGCCTTCGCCATGATCGATCTCGACGGCTTCAAGACCATCAACGACCTCTACGGCCACGTGCTCGGCGACAAGGTCCTGCGCGCCGTCGGCAATGCGATCTCGCGCAGCATCCGCGTATCCGACCTCGCCGCACGCTACGGTGGAGACGAGTTCGCCGTGATCCTTCCGCAGACGCCGCCGGAAGGCGCGATGCGTGTGTGCGAAAGGCTCCTTCGCGCCATCTCCGAGGCCGGGTTCCAGGACGACTCGGGCAAGGTCTGCCGGGTGACCGCCAGCCTCGGTCTCGCCTACTACCCGGCGGACGACGTGGAAACTCCCGAAGATCTCGTTCACTCCGCCGACGGCGCCCTCTACGGCGCAAAGCGCTCGGGCAAGAACCGCTACACCGCGGTCCGTCCGATGCAGCCGCAGGCCACCGCGTAACTTTCTACGTTCTATAGAGTCGGACGGCAGAAAACGGGCGCAAGGCGCGGATCCACCGGAGACTCCCCTGGCGCGCGGCTCGCAACGGAGCTGCGGCATGGACACCAGGGACATGACCGATACGCGCCTGCTCACCGAGAACGAGATCGACAACGCCATCTACGCGGTGCTCTGCGCCGCCTTTTGCGCGGAGCACGAGGAGGAGCTGCGCAGGGTGGTCCGGCTTCGGCTGCCCGATACGCCGACTCCTCTACAGATCGTGGATGCCGTCTGCGCCGAGCTGCGTTGGCGCGGGCAGCTGGAGTTCGAGGAGCAGCGGCGGCAGCAGGCCGCGCACGTCCTGGCGGCGTTTCTCGATCTGCCGATCAGTGAACGCGACGACGTCTCGCTGATAGGCGTGGTCTAGACCCCACCGAAGCCGATGCACACCGTTCCCGCTGCTGGGGGGCGGGCATGCGCTGGGCGGGTTGGTTGCTGGCGTTCTGGGTCGCGTGCGGGGGACCGGGCTCCGGCGGAGGCGGCGGGGGATCCGACGTCGTCACCGACGGTGGAGCAGGCACGGACGGCGGCGTTGCCGCGGAGTGCGTCGGGCTCGTGCCGGCGCCGCCCGGAACCGCGATCGCGTTCGATGTCCCGTCGAATGCCAACGATCCGATCACGTGCGGACTGTCGACCGTCGACGGCTCGGGCTTCATCGCCGCCTTCGCTCCCTCGCAGACCCGTCCGCAACAGTGGATGGCGTTCGGTCCGAACGGAATGCGCTGGGGTACCTTCGACGCGCCCGCGGAGCTCTTCGCCCAGCCAACAGGCTTCATGGGTCTCTCGGGTGCGATCGAATTCGTGACGCTCTGGGATTCAGGGGGATCAGGCAAGCAGAGCAGCACCGCCGCGACCGCTATCGGGCCTGCGTTCGGCAGCGGCGCCATCGCCTTGTCGGCGGACTCCACCTCGCTCACCGTCACCAAAGTCGATGACACAGCGAGCGGAATCGCCAGCACCATTGTTGCCGGCAGCTTCATGCCGCGCGGGGCTGCGGAAGACTCGAGCGGCGCGGTGCTCGCACTGACGGGCAACGGCTCGGCAGTCAGCGGCATCTGGGTCGACATGGCGAGGCAAAGCGCAGGGCAGCCGTTCGCGATTGGCACCGCCACCACGGTGAAGGCGCGACCGCTGCTCGGCGGCGGCCTCGCCATCCAGCTCGATGGCCGCTGGGCGGGCGTGGTGCGGCCCGGCGAATCCGCGTTGCGGCCCGCTCCCGCCTGGCTCGGCGAAAGCAGGGACTTCATCCCCGCGCGCGGCGGGAACGCTTATGCCGTGATGCCGAACACGGGAAACTCCCTCGGAATCGTTTCCGCACAGGGCAATTCCTGCGGCTCGGCCACGTTCCCCGGCGTCAGCAGCGTCTCGGTCGGAATCGACGGGACCGTCGTCGGATCGACGGGCACGGCCGGCTGCACCAAGTACGTCTGGCGCAACGTGCTTCGATGAAGTAGCTAGATTGCGCCATGCGCGCCCGCATCCTCGCAATCCTGGTCGCGGTCGCGGCGCCCGCGCTGGCGTGGGAGCCGAGCTCGCCCGCCGCCGTGCAGGCGCGGATCGAGGAATTGCAAAAGGCTTGGGCGGGGAAGTCTCCGGAGGAGATTACGCAGGACAAGATCGCCCGCTCGCGGCAACCGCGCCCCCAGTGGGCGTCGCGCAGCGCCTGGAAGATGGAGCTCGGTCCGATCACGTACTACTTCGCGGTGGGGAAGGCGGGATTTCCCTCTTCCGTCGGCGCCGCTCCCGATCGGTCCGCGTCCGCTGGACGACCGCTCGACTGGTGGTACGACGACGCCGCGGCGATCCTCTATACGCTGGTGGTCGAGGCGCGCTGAGGCTGCGGCAGGAGCGTGCGCACGACCACGGCGGCGATCACCACAGCGCCTCCGGCAATGGCCCATGGACCTGGCCGCTCGCCGAATCCGATCAGCACCCAGAGCGGATTGAGCACCGGCTCGAGCATCGAGATCAGCGACGCTTCCGCTGCGGGCACCCGGCGCACGCCTCGAGTGAAGAGCAGGTACGCGAGCCCGAGCTGCACGATGCCGAGGTAGAGGAGCACTGCTGCGCCCTGCACCGACAGCATCGAAGGAGCGGCCTGCCACGCCCAGGGCGCCGTCAGCGCGGCAGCGAGGAGGTTGCCGAGCGTGGTGGAAGGGAGCGCGTCGCCGCTTCCGCCCTTGGCATCGCGGCGCAAGAGCACGATGGCCAGCGCGAAGAAGACGCCCGATGCAATGGCCACGACGTTTCCGAATGCCTGTCCGGGTTCCACCTTGCCGACGAAGAACAGCGACATGCCCGCAAGCGAGAGAGCAACGCAGACGGCATCGATGGGGCGGAAGGGCTCGTCGAGCAGAAACGGCGAGAGCAAAAGCACGTAAGCGGGCCCGGTGTACTGCAGAAAGATCGCGTTTGCGGCGGTGGTCAGCTTGGTCGCGGAAACGAAGGTGACGATGCAGGCCGCGTACGCCGCGGCGGTGGTCCATCGCGCGGCGCGCAGGTTGGGGCGCAGGACCAGCAGATAGAACACCCCCGCGATCAGCGACCGGCCGCAGGCGACCGCCAGCGCCGGCATCGGAGCGAGCTTGATGAAGAGGCCGCCGCTCGACCAGAGCACGGCGGCGCCGGCGACCGCGAGGACGGCGCGGCGCATGTCCCTGCCTCCGGCGACGCCGCCTCCTGGTTGGTCGGTGGTCATCGGCGCTGCCCCCCTTGCCGGACGGCAGCGCAGGTTATCAGGTCGGCATCAGGGCACGCCGCGGAAGATGGCGAGGCCGCCGTCCGTCGGGACCAGCAGCAGCGGCGGATCGTGCATCCGATCCTGCGACATGCGACCGATCCGCTCGCCGGGCAAGCCGTCGCGCTGGGTGATTCGATGTCCCTTCACGTCGCCGGGATCCCAGACGAGAAGCCCCGAACTGGGAAAGCCGAGGACGAGGTGCCCATCGGGGAGCGCCTGCAGCTCGAGGATGTTGTACTCGATGGCACCGAGCGCCGTGGGGTCGAAGTAGGTGAAGTGCTTGCCGTCGTAGGCGGCGATCCCGTAGGTAGGGCCGCGCCAGCTCTCCACCTCGCCGGAGGCGAACCACGCGACCCCGTCGTGCGTCACCGCCACACCGCGGATGTTCACCGGGTCGCCGTAGCGCGGCGGCACGAACACCGGCGGCGACTGGAACGCAGGCACGAACGGGTTCACTGGTTCCCAACTGTGCACCCAGTCATCGAGCTTCTCGCGGAAGCCGATCGCCCCCGCCGACGCGAGCCCGCCCATCCACAGGCGGCCATCCGGGCCGAGTGCCAGACCGAACCAGTCGCCGAAGGTGATGAAATCACGTACAGGGTCACCGGTGCACGGCGCGCGGAGGCACGCCACCGGGTGCACGTGATCCGCGTACCACTGTCGCTCATCCCCGGTATAGAACGGGTCCGTGTCGAGGTGCGGCGGCGGATAGTACTTCGCCGGGATGATGCGCGTGACGCCGTGATTCGATCCGACGTAGAGGTTTCCCAGGTGCTGGAAGTGGTCGTAGACCATGCTCATGATGGTCCGCGTCTCGTAGTAGTGCCCGTCGTTCGAATTGCGCAGATCGTAGCGGTTGACCTTCAGCTTGCCGTCGGGCTGCAGCAGGACCTGGTCCATCTTTCCCATGTGGGCCCAGGGGTCGCTCCACATGTGCGCATCCTTCAACAGCGAGCTGTTCGTCTCGCGCGCGTAGTACCCGACGAAGCATTCGCCCTTCGCTCCGCCCTCTACCAGCGTGATGTCGGGGCTCTCCGTGTAGCCGGAACCAAAATGCAGCCCGTCCTGCGCCGTGTAGCGGCGGAACACCTTCGCGCCCGGCTGCAGGAGGTAAAGGGCACTGTGGCTCACCACCCACAGGTTCTCGGACTCGTCGACCGATGCGGAGATGGGCGCTTCGAGCAGTCCTTGTGCCGAGCTGTAGATGACCAGGGGCCCGGAAGGCAACGGTCCGAAACCGAGGCCGCCGAT
>VBKI01000003.1:12991-13890 GCA_005879535.1 Deltaproteobacteria bacterium
AGAGGACCGGCGAGTCCGCGGCCTTTCTGCACGCGAACAGAGCGAGGACCGCGACGAGCGCAAGCAATCGCATGTGCCACGGTCTGCACGCGCCGCGCGCCAGGCAACCCTGCGGGCCGTCGGATGTTTGCCCGCGATCGTCCACTTCCCGACCTCGCGAAGCGCGCCCAGTCTACGCAGGCGAGGAGAGATCGATGGCGAAGCAGCCGAAAAGCGACACGCAGGCCGATGCGGCCCATCCCCATCGCGCGCATGGCGCGCCGGCGCACCCTGTCGGCGTCGGAGCGTCCGCGGCCGGTGTTGGAGTTGCGGGAGCGGCGTTGGGCGCCGTGGTGGCCGGGCCTGTCGGCGCGGTAGTCGGGGCGGCGGTGGGCGCGGTGGCCGGCGGCCTCGGCGGCAAGGCAGCCGCCGAAGTCGTGGATCCGGACGACGCAGACGAGACCGTTACGACTGAAGGCTTGCCTTTACGCTCATCTGAATCTTGAGCGCCGACGAGATCGGGCAGCCGTTCTTCGCCGCTTCGGCCGCCTTCTGGAATGCCGCTTGATCGATCCCGGGCACCTGCCCGCGCACTTCCAGCGACGAGGATTTCACCTCGAATCCGCCGCCCTGCTTGGGCCCGAACTCCACGGTGCACGTGGTCTCGAGACGCCGCGGCGCATGACCGTCCTTCGCGAGCCCGTTCGAGAGCGCCATGCTGAAGCAGCTTGCGTGCGCCGCCGCGAGCAGCTCCTCGGGCGTCGTGCTGCTCGCAGCGCCCTCGGTGCGGGCCTTCCAGCTCAGGGCGGCATCACGGAACGTCCCGCTGCCAGCGCTGGTCTTGCCCTTCCCCGACATCAGATCGCCTTCCCACTGCGCCGTCGCCCTGCTCTGCATGGTCGCTCCTCCTGTTGCCGGCG
>VBKI01000004.1 GCA_005879535.1 Deltaproteobacteria bacterium
CGGTCGGCACAGTGAGCTTCATGATCAGCGGCGGCCCCGCTGGCTCGACCTCGAGCGTCACTCCCTGCGCTCTCGCTCCGACCACCGCCAGCAGTAGCTCCTGCACGGTGATGTTCACCGCGAACAAGCCCGGCAACTACACCATCACGGCCACTTACAGTCCCGCCGCAGACTCGATCCATGCCGGCAGCAGCGGCGCCGATACGGTGATGGTGACCAGGCGCTCGACGATGACGACCGTCGACTGCACGCCACCGACGGTCCCGGCAGGTGTCTCGACGACCTGCACCGCGACCGTAACAGATAACGACACGGGCACTCCGATCACCCCCAGCGGCACGGTCACCTTCGCGAGCAGCGGCAGCGGCACCTTCAGTCCGGCGGCGAGCTGCACGCTGACCGGGGCGGGGGCGGCGGCCACTTGTTCCGTGACATACACGCCCGCCCCCGTCGGCGGTAACGCGACGCAGACCATCACCGCAACGTACGGAGGAGACCAGACGCACCTGGGCAGCAGTGGCGCGACGAACATCGTCGTCCTTGCCCTGCCCGGCAAGGTGACCGGCGGCGGTCAGGTCGATTTGGATGGGGGAGGCAGGGCGAGCTTTGGCTTCGTGGTGCAGCGACAGACGATCGGGGGCCTCGCGACAGGCGAGCTCGAATACCACAATCATGCCAATCGCGTGAACGTCCACAGCCTCGGCATGCTCACGCTCCTGATCGTCGACAACACGGCGACGTTCACGGGGAGCTGCCGCGTGAACAACACGACGCCTTGCACGTTCACCGTGACGGTACAGGACAACGGCGAGCCGGGGAGCCGAGGCCCCAACAAGGACAAGTTCTCCATCACGGTTTTCGCGACTCCGGCTGAGATGGTGACCCTCAGGGACCTTCGCGCCGGGAACATCAAGATTCACAATTCTGAATTCGACAGCGACTCGCTTGTCGTTGCTGCCGCCGAAGGGGTCTTCCCAAGCGGCGCCTCGCTCAACGGAGTCCGTCTCGATGGCCTGCAAGTCGGAAAGGGAATCATCACCTCAGCGGACCGGTCGGCAAGAGGAGACTTCCAGACGGTCCTGCTGGGCACCTCGATCCTTGGCCAGCCGCAGAAAATCAGCGTCGAAGGCCCCGCCAGCAGCGGCTCCAGGAACGCCGATGGCAGCGTGAACTTCGCCGGCCTCAGCAGCGTCGACATGGGCGATGGCACCGCTCCCCTCACCGGGGTCCCCTTCAGTGTCACGGCCACGACGCAGGGACTCACCCTGACTCTCGGCCTGACAGTGTTGCCGACGGCCACGCTCACCGCGGGGCACATTACGATCAAGTAGTGCTGGCGTCGCCCGGCCTCTTGCAAGCGGACGGTTCTGTTTTTCCGCGAGTTCGCCCCTACCTGTCGAAGACGTTCACGACCGGGGGCCACGGCAAGGGCGATCCAGGAGCTCGCGGACCACGTCAGCGTGAGCACGACGCAGCGGTACATCCATCTGTCCCCGCATCCCTGAACGAGGCCACCCAGCTGCTCGAGGCTGTCCCTGCGGTGGTTCGCGGAGAGCAGCGACCCGGCCGCGACCTTCGATCTCGCAAACAATATCCGGCTCGGGCGGTGACCGGCTTTCTACCGTGCCGGGCACGATAGGGAGCCCGGCGACGGAAGCAAATTCCATGAATGCCTCGCGCTCGGCAGCAGCTTTCGCCGCATCGTTGCTCATGCTCGGCAAGAGTACCACTCATGACTTTCTGCACGGTCAACAACATCCGACCGCTATGGGCATGTTGACGAAGTCGCGGCGCTGGTTGCGTTCGTTGCCGGTCCAGAGGCGTCGTACATCACCGGCGCGAACTTGACCGTCGACGGCGGCACCAACGCTTGAGTCATCGTCCACGGGAAGGGGGCGAGAGAAGAGGCGAACGAGATATTCTTCGAGTTTCCGCTCCTGGAGCCTCGGGTTTCAGATAAACGACTAGGCAACAAACACAAATCCCTAATCCAACCAGAGGATATTTCAGCGCTACGACCGCGGCGACTCCGAAAAGGCACAGGGTCGCCATCGATCGGACGCGCATGATCGTGCGCACCTTCGTCGGTACGTCAGCGACAGGACTGCAGTCGATAAGCTCCCGGATCAGAAGTATGTAGGTCGCGTTCACCAGGAAGAAGACCGCCGCATAGAAGGAAACCGGCTGGGGCGCCAATTCGCTCACGGCCATCCACGCGGTGGAGAGCGGAAGCAGCGACACGGAAAACAGATGCGCGAAATTGAACCACATCAGGCGCGGCGTCGTCTTTGTCGCGTAGAGAATGAGATGATGGTGATTAGCCCAGACAATTGCGATGAAGAGGTAGCTGACTGCGTAGCTCAGCCATGTAGGCCAGCGCAGCAGGAGCGCCTTGAAGGCGGGTAGCTCTGGCGGGCGCAGATCCAAGACCAAGACGGTGATCAGGACGGCAAAGACCCCGTCTGAGAACGCGCTCAACCGCTCCGGGGTCGCTGCGCGAAGCATGGCCGTCTCCTTTACTGCGCGCTACCGCCGATTCGGCAGCCGCGGCGTCACGGATCGGATTTGGGCTGCCGTCTAGACAAATGCTCTGCCCATCCTCTCCAACTCTCGGACAACTGCGGAATCGCAAGCAGCCGCGGCACCTCATCACGATCGCGCGTATAGATACGAAAGACATCTCGGATGGTGAGGTCGTGATCAGGCTTCGCCATGACTCGGATCTCGTCTCCGGCGCCCACATCGCCCTCGACGACGATTCTGAGATAGGTACCGGGTCGCAACGCCTTGCTGAAGCGGCGTGGAAACGTTTCGTCGTTCATCCGGACTCCGAGCCGCCAACAAGGGATTCGCGGCTCGGAAACCTCGAAAACCGCGCTCCCGATCTGCCAACGCTCGCCGACGAGCGCGTCGTTGAGCTCCATCCCTTCCGTGGTCAGGTTCTCTCCGAACTCGCCGTAAGATAGCGGGCGGCCGATCTCCCCTTCCCACCAGCGTTGGTCCTCCACCGAATACGCATAGACGGCCTTGTCGAAGCCGCCGTGTGCCTCGAGGTCCGCTTGGCGATCGCCCGCGAGATTGACGCCCCGAGCCGCGACCCGTCCGCTCACCGGTGACTTCCAGATCGCGCTCTGGGCGGGCCGGCCGTGGTAATCGAACTTGCGCACGCCACCGACGTTGACCGAGAGGACCTTTGCGGTTTCAGGTGCCATTGGTTCAGATCCTCCGACAAGCGGTGGAGGGCGTGCGCGTGAATCCGCGCTCTTGAATCCAAGTATTGCCGTCTGGGTCGGCGAAGTCGATACAGCTGGCGTAATTTCGCCGCTCGCGCTCGACTCCTGGCGAGTAGTCCCCTTGCCAGTCGTCGGTGGACGTCTTGTGCCGAATGGGGCTGACTGCCAGCCCACGGTCGGTCAGTTCGCGGTGGGCGGCCTCGATGTCGGTCACGACGAGATAGGTGGTGCGAGCCGATCCTGGTGTCACGTCAATGAGGCCGACGCCGAACTGCACCGAACAGGATGACCCTGGTGGGGTGAGCTGGACAACGCGGAATTGCCCTGTTGGGTCGGTAGTCGACATCCAGGATGAAGCCTGCCCGTTCCGCGTAGAACCGCACTGCGAGGTCGACGTCGCTCACGGGCAGAGTGATGAGTTCGATGTGGTAGTCCGGTGCGGGCATCCGGGGCGCTACGACGAAGACGATCCACGCGCTCGCCGGCCACGCGAGCCTGACCACTACGCAGCGTTACATGCACCTGAGCCCAGCGGCCAAGGAGAGCGAGATCCGGTTGCTCGAGTTCGGCGTCCGGGAGAAATAGGGGAGAGCGGCACTGCGTCAGAACAAAACGGGAGGTAGATCAGCAGCGTAGTGGCGGTAGCGCATGGGAATCGAACCCGAAACTGCTGAACATGCGTAACCAGGCGACGACGCACGCCAATTCGTCGTTTCGCCCCTCGGATCGGTAGGTTGAGTCCACGCTCGACTTCCTCACTTATCCTCGCGAGTACGCGCAAATGCGCCCCAGTTTTGGAGACAGTTTGGAGACGGTAAGTCGGGGCCGTTCGCGGGCAATGAGGAGGTCGGTGCATTGCGCTGGCTCGAGGCGCGTGGCGGATTGTTTCGCGGATCATGCGCCTGCAATCGCCATATCCGTGCAGCCCATCGCCGCGCGTTGGAGGCGCCCGCCGGCAGTGGAACCTGCGGCCCGCGGCTTCGAAGGCCGGACGAGCCGGTTCCAGCGAGTAGCAGCGCTTCGCAACCTCTCGCAACTACTCGGGATGAGGCGGGCGCGGATTCCAGGGATTCGCAGGTTTTCGCACCGTTCACCGAGGATTCTGCGGACAGGTTGCGGACGCTGCTGACGGTCAACGAGGTCGCTGTATACCTCCACGTATGCACCAAGGCGGTGTACAGGCTCTGCGCGCTCGGTGAATTGCGACACATCCGCGCGCTCAACGCCATCAGGATCGCTCCATCGGACGTCGATGCACTCGTATTCGCCCACCGGATTTGACCCGGAGCCCATTCAACTGACGGGCCGGCTCAGGGTTGAGACCCGTTTGGTGCGCCAGTGGAGCGCAGTGGTCCCCGCCGTTCTCGATATTGACGAGAAACTCGTCCCGTCCGCCCGGGCAGACCGTCCCGGATGGCCCCGAACTCCTCGTCGCCGCCCTGCGCGAACACCTGGAATCCGACCGAGATCGATTCGGACCACTTCGAGCGGTCTGGCATCCGATTCTCCTCGCGGCGGTGGAGCAGCCGAGCCGCATGCTATTCGTTTCACTTGATGCACGCGACGCATCGCCGGACCACGCGCGGCTGCGAGGACGCGCTACACCTACGGCGCGGCCCCGGGCAGCATCGGGACAAGCGGCGCCGCGCGCGGGCCGGTCCTGACGCCGAGGCACAGAAGCGAGGTGAGCACTCCCCCGGCGACGAGGATCGCCGCGATGCTCCTGAACGCCGCGATCTCGCCCGACGGATCGGCGCGGCCGAGCAGAGCGATGACGAGCCCGACCCCGATCACCGAGCCGAGCTGGCGCACGGCTTGGTTGATGGCGCTGCCGAGGGCGAGCCGTCCCGGCGGGAGGCCGTGGACGGCCGCGCCGCTCAACGAGGGCAGGACGAGACCGACCCCCGTTCCGGTCACCAGCGCCCTCGGGAGCCAGGTGCGGAGGAAGTCGGGTGGCGACTCGATGGCCGAGTACAGGAGCGCTCCCCCCAGGGCGAAGACGAGGCCGCCCGAGACGAGCACCGCCCGATGTCCGCGGAGGTCGGCGATGCGGCCGGCGACGATGGCGACAGGGATCACGACCAGCGGTCCTGGCGTGATCGCGAGGCCCGCCTGGAAGAGCGTGTATGCCCACCTTTGCGTAAGGAAGAAGACGAAGTTGAAGAACATGGCGGTGAACGCGATGGCAAATGCGAACGTCGCCATGTTCGCGAGGCGGTACGTGGGATTCGAAAACAGGCTCAGATCCACGGCGGGCGACGCTGCTGTCCGGGACCGAAGGACGAAACACACAAACAGCAAAGCTCCTCCAGCCAAGCTGGCGAGGGTGCGCGGACCGGAGAGCCCCCAGCCCGCTCCCTCGACGATGGCGAGCGCGAACAGCGCCACGCTGGCGATGAGCAGGACGATGCCGAGCGCATCGGGCAGCTCGCGCGCCGCTTCGTCGCGCGACTCGAGGAGCAGGCTCTTGCCGCGGACCACCGCGGCGATGCCGACCGGGACGTTGATGTAGAAGACCCACCGCCAGCCCCAGGACTGGATGATGAGCGACCCCAGCGAGGGTCCGATCGCGGCGGCCAGCGCGCCCACCGCGCCCCAGAGGGCGACTGCGCTTGCACGGCGCGCGACCACGAAGGCATGCAGCACGACCGCGAGCGAAGAAGGAAGCAGGAGCGCGGCGCCGACGGCCTGCAGCGCGCGCGCCGCGATCAGCGCCCCAGCCGACGGTGCGAGGCCGCAGAGCGCGGAGGCGGCGCTGAAGAGCGCGAGGCCGAGAAGGAAGGTCCGCTTGCGCCCGACGCGATCGGCGATGCGTCCCGACGGCACCAGCAGGGCGCCGAACACGATCGTGTACGCGTTGAGGACCCAGGAGAGCTGGGCCGCGGAAACCCGCGCGAACGTCGCGCGGATCGCAGGGAAGGCGACGAAGAGAACCGTGCCGTCGAGGGAGACGACGAACACCGCCACGCTGGTGAGGGCGAGCGTCCGCCAGGCTGAAGAAGAAGGCGTCATCGTGGTTCCTCGCGTCGGGGCCGGGCAACGCGAGCGCATCTCAGGCCACCTGCGCTAGAGGCACGGGCCGCGCCGGTCCCGTGCCGGGCCAGCGGACGATGCGCAGGTCGAGGACGAAGATCGCGTACAGGACCGGAACGAGCACCAGCGTGATGACCGTGGCGAAGGCGAGCCCTCCGATCTGCGCGAAGCAGAGCGGTTCCCACAGCGCTCCGCCATGGATCGCGAGCGGCAACAGGCCGAAGATGGTCGCCCCCACCGTGATCAGCACCGGCCGCATCCGGACCAGGCCCGCGTCGACCAGCGCCTCCCGCAGCGGCTCGCCGCGCTCCTGCATCTCCTCGATCAGATCGAAGAGCACGATGACGTGGCTCACGATCACGCCGATGAGGCTGATGATCCCGAGCACCGCGGTGAAGCCGAAGGGAGCGCGGGCGATCACCAGCGCGAGAATGGAGCCCACGCCGCCGAATGGAATGGCGGCGAGCACGATGAGCGGCTTCACCGCGCTGCGGAACTGAATCACGAGCGAGAGCAGGATGGCGAGCACGGACAGCAAGGCCACCACTCCGCTCTCGCGGAAGACGAGCATCTGCTGCTCCTGCGCTCCGCCGATCTCCAGGAAGTATCCGGGAGGCAGGCTGCGCTCGAGGGCGTCGAGCCTCGCGCGGGCGAGCTTCATCACCTCAGACGGCAGCCGCCCGGGCACGGGCGAACCAGACACCACCACCGTGCGAACTTGATTTCGGCGCATGATCTTCTCCGGAGCGAAGCCGAGGCGCAGGGTCGCGACCTGGAGCAGAGGCACCTTGGTCGCCGGGCGGGAGCCGAGGACGTAGAGGTTGTTCAAGCTCGCGAGCGTGCCGCGCTCCCCTTCGCGGAGCCGCGCCAGGATGGGGATCTGCTTGTCGCCGTCGCGCAAACGGCCGAGCCCGATGCCGGTCAGCGCATTGGTGGAAGCGGCAACTTCCCGGT
>VBKI01000005.1 GCA_005879535.1 Deltaproteobacteria bacterium
GCAGCGTACAGGCAAACCGGACGGCGCGGAGCGGCCTCAGCCCGTCTTCGCGAAAGCGCGCCACCGGATCGCCGACGGCACGCAAGCGGCAGCGCCGCAGGTCTTCCGCGCCGGAGAAGGGATCCCGCAGCACCCCGTCGATGGGGTCCCAGGCCATCGCGTTCACTGTGAAATCGCGCCGCGCCAGATCGCCGTCGATGTCGCCGAGGAACGTCACCGCGCTCGGCCGCCGTCCATCGAGATACGGGCCTTCACCGCGAAACGTGGTCACCTCGACGTTGTGCTCGCCGGTGACCACCGTCACCGTGCCGTGCTGCATTCCGGTGGGGACCACGCGCGGAAAGAGCTTCACCACCTGCTCGGGAAGCGCATCGGTTGCGACGTCGAAGTCCTGCGCAACCTTGCCGAGCAAGAGATCGCGGACGGCGCCGCCGGCGAGCCACGCCTGCTTCCCCGCTGCGCGCAGCGTGCGGAGCAAGGCCATGACGTCGGCGGGAACGGCTTTGGCGTCCAGCACGCCCGTCAGCTATCACGCGTTGAATGGTGCGCCCAACAGGACTCGAACCTGTGGCCTGCGGTTTAGGAAACCGCCGCTCTATCCACCTGAGCTATGGGCGCCCGGTGTCCGAAACTCGGGGGAATCTAGCGCATCTCGCTTCCGCCCGAGGGGCCTTCAGTACGCGATCAGCGATTCGACGGGGCCGCCCGCCCCCACCAGGCGCTCGCGGCCCTTGAGGAACGTCAACTCGACGACGAAGAGGAAGGCGCCCACCTCGCCCTGCTGCTTTCGCACCAGCTGCGCCGCGCCCCAGGCGGTGCCGCCGGTGGCGAGCAGGTCGTCGACGATCGCCACCTTCTCGCCCGGCCGCACCGCGTCGACGTGCGCCTCGAGAACTCCCTTGCCGTACTCCAGCGCGTATTCGATCCGGTCCGTCCTGTAGGGAAGCTTCCCCAGCTTGCGGACGGGGGCGAAGCCGATCTTGAGGCGATCCGCCAAGGCGGCGCCGAAGATGAATCCTCGCGACTCGATGGCGACGATGCGATCGAACGCGCGACCGCGCAGCCGCCCTTCCATGTCGTCGAGGACGGATTGGAATGCCTTCGGCTCGCCGAGGATCGGCGTGATGTCCTTGAAGAGGATGCCAGGCTGCGGGAAGTCGGGAACGTCGCGGATCAGCGTGCGGACCTGTACCAGGGAGCCCATTCGCCGCATCCTCGCAAAAAACCGGCCGCCGGTCCCATGGGGGGGTTGGGACCGACGGCCGCGGGATCGGCCGAAGCCGGAAACCCGTGCGGTGTGTAGCAACGCGGCGCGTCGGCGGCAACGAAAAGCGTCAGCGCAGAAACCCCAGCGGATCCCGGGGCTGGGTACCGACGCGGACCTCGAAATGCAGGTGCGGTCCGGTGGCGTTGCCCGTCTTTCCTACCCGCGCGATCTGCTCTCCGCGCGACACCTTGTCGCCCTGCGAAACCAGGTTCTTCGCGTTGTGCGCGTACACCGTCACGACGTCGCGGTCGTGGGCGAGCAGGACCAGGTTCCCGTACCCGCGCTGCTCGCCCGAGAAGAGCACGATCCCGTCTTCGGCCGCGCGCACCGGGGTCCCCTCGGGACACGCAAGATCGATCCCGTCGTGGTGATCGCGCTCCCGCTCCCCGAATCCGGAGATGAGGACGCCCGGCGCAGGCCAGGCGAGGGGCTCGCCCAGCGCGGCGGGGTCGAGCCGCTGCACTCCCGCGCGAGGAATGGACGAAGGCGAGCGGCGGCGGACCGGAGCGCGAGTCATCAGCGGCGGATCGGGGGGCGGAATCGGCAGCTCCCGCTCCGCTCCCGGTACGAAGAGCGAGCTCCCTGCGGCGAGCTGGGCGGCATTCTCGAGGGCGTTCTCGCGCAGCATGATCTCCAGCGGTACCCCGTAGGTGCGGGCGATGCGCCAGAGCGTCTCGCCGGCGCGCACGTGGTGCACGACTCCGGCCTGCTGAATGACCTTTTCCTCGGGCCGCGCCGTGCGGTGCGCGCAGGCGCACGCGGAGACGCACAGGATGAGCGTCAGTCGCGCACGAGCCCGGGCAGCTCCCAATCCTTCAGCTCCTCGACGAGCTCCTTCCGGGTCAGGTCGAGGTGCAGCGGCGTCACCGAGATGAGCCGCCGATCGAACACCGCGTTGCAGTCGCTGCCCGGGACGTTTTCGTGCGCCTGCTCGTCTCCGCCAATCCAGTAGTACGCGCGCCCGCGAGGGTCCAATTTCTCGACGACCGCGGCCGCGTAGGACCGGCGGCCGATGCTGGTGATCTGCACGCCTTGCGGCGCTCCCGGCGGGACGTTCACGTTGAGCAGCGTCCCCGGGGGAAGGCCGTGGCGACCGATCTCGCGCGCGAGGGCAACGGCGAACTTCGCGGCGTGCGCGTAGTCGCGGGTCTTGATCAGGCTGATGGCGAAGCTGGGTACTCCGCCGACGCATCCCTCCATCGCCGCCGCGACCGTGCCCGAGTAGTGCACGTCGTTCGCGAGGTTCGGCCCCCGATTGATCCCGGAGGCCACCAGTTCCGGCGCCCGGCCCTTGGCCACGTGGTTGAGCCCGATGTAGACGGCGTCGGTCGGAGTGCCGTCGACGGACCAGCGCTCGATCTCCCCGTCCGGACCCCAGGGCGGGAGCTTCTCGATGCGCAGCGGACGGTGCAGCGAGATGCTGCGGCTGGTGGCGCTCTGCTCGCGGTCCGGCGCGCAGACCACTACTTCGCCGAGCTCGAGCAGCGCCTCCGCGAGCACCCGCAGCCCTTGCGCCTCTGCGCCGTCGTCGTTGGAGACGAGGATCCGCATGGCGCGCAATGTGGCTCAGCGCGCATCCGCCCGCAACGGCCGCTTGCCGGACCTGCGCGGCGGCCGCACACTGCGACCATGTCCGAAGCGCACACGCTGGCGTCGCCGCTGCCGACAGCGCCGGAGCGCCTCGCCGCCGAAGATGGAACGCCCCGGTTCGGCCTTTACGCCGGTTCGGTGGCGGATGCCCGCTTCGGAACGCTGAAGCACGTCCCGGGCCTGCTCGAGCGCCGCCTGATCGAGAAGAGATGGCAGTACGTCTTTCTCTCCACGCCGGAGATGATGCTGGCGCTGGCGGTCATCGACTGCGGATACCTGTCGACCGGCATCTGCGCCGTCTTCGACCGCGGTTCGGGGCGAATGCTCGTCGACGACAATCCGGTGCTGCCGCCGATCTGCGCGCAGGTGGCTGAAGAACCTTCGAGCGGGATGTCGGCGCGGTTGCTCGGCCCTCGCATTCGCGCGCGGATGCAGCGGGCGGGAAGCCGCATGTCCATCCAGGCGACCTGGGCGCATGCGGACGTGGACCTGCTCCTCGAGACGGACCGGGCGCCTCCGCCGATTACGGCCATCGCTCCCGCCGGCGCTGCCGGACGCTTCGATCTCACGCAGAAGACCGTGCTGGTTCCGGCGGAAGGCGAGGTGCGCGCGGGAAACGTCCATTTCCCTGTGCACGGCGCATTCGCCGGCCTCGACTACACGCATGGCCTGCTCGCGCGCGAGACCGCCTGGCGATGGGCGTTTGGGTGCGGACGCGCAGGTCCCCGCCTCGTCGCCTTCAACTTCAGCGACGGCTTTCTCCAGGGCGACGGCGAGAACGCAGTGTGGATCGACGGCGAGCCGCGTGGGGTCGGGCCAATCACATTCTCGTTCGAATCGCAGGCGCCGCTCGCGCCCTGGCGCGTTCAAGGTGGGGAGGGGCGCGTCGACCTCACCTTCCACCCCGAGGGGTTCCGCGCGCAGACGATCGATCTGAAGCTGATCGCCAGCCGCTATCTGCAGCCGTTCGGGACCTTCTCGGGCCAGATTGACGGGGTCGCCATCGAAGGCCTCCCCGGCGTCACCGAAGATCATGCTGCCCGGTGGTGACGGCCTTTCTCATCGCCTGTGCTGGGCGCGGTACTCGTCGCGGAGCTTTTTCACTTCGTCGTAGATCCCCGCCGGTACGACCTTGCCCCGCACGACCTCGTTCGCTTCCTCCGCCGCCTTCTGCCACTCCTCGAGGCTCGTGGGCTGCACGACGTTGAGGCCCCGCTTCTTCATCTGCGCGATCGCGTCCTCGTTCTGCTTGCGGATGTCGTCGCGCGTCTTCTTTCCGTAGTCCTCGGCGATCTCCAGCACCTTCTGGCGCAGGTCTTCGGGGATCTTCTCCCAGGTGTCTTTCCGCACCACCGTGGCGCCGGTGAGGAATCCCCAATGCATGTTCAACATATTGCGGGCGCGGGAGTACAGGTTGGTCGTGTACGCGTAGAGCGGCGACTGGGCGACGACGTTGATCATCCCGGAAGTCAGCGAAGGGACGAGGTCGGTGGAGGAGAGGACGACCGGATGGAACCCTGCCGCCTTCCAGGCCGCCTCCGCGCCGGGATCGCCGTTCCAGGTGAAGACCTTCCCTTTCCCGAAGTCCACCGGCGTCCGGTACGGCTGGGTGGAGAAGAGATAGACGAACCCGACCTCGCCCCAATGCAGCACCTGGTAGTTGCGCCGGGCGATCGCGTCCTCCAGCTTGCCGCGGATCTTCTCATGGACGTAGTCGTACTCCTCGTAGGAGTCGATCATGAACGGCACGTCCTCCGCCTGCGGCTCGGGCGTGATCTCGTGCAGCCCGATGGCGGTGATCGACGCGGCGTGGAGCTGCCCGATCGACATCTTCCGGATCATCTCGCCTTCGTTGCCCTGCGTGCCGCCGGCGTAGATCTTCAGCTCTACCTTGCCGTTCGTCGTCTTGGAGACGTCCTGCGCCATCGACATCAGCAGCTGGTGCCAGGTCGATCCCTGCGGCGCCAGGGTTCCGAGCTTGATGCGCACGGGCGCCTGCGCGGAGGCGGCGGTGGCGGCGAGGGTGAGCGCGAGCGCGAGTCGATTCATGCGAAGAGTCCTCAGTCGGGAAAGACGTCGTCCTCGTGCGCGAGCAGGTACCGGGCGCGGCGCTGGGCGAGCACGTTGACGAGACGGTTGTTGCGCGCCTTCGGCTGATCGACGTCGAACGAAGCGGCCTCCTTGAGCAGGCCCTCGTACTCGCGCTTGTTCTGCGCCGGGCCGGACACCGCCTCTGCATAGGTGACGAGCGGCGAGATTTTCTCTCCCCGGGACAGCTCCCGCACGCGGTCGAAATGCTGCCTCTGCCTTTGCGGAGTGGTCCCTTCCGGCCGCGCCGGATCGAAGGTGATGGCGAACTCGTGCAAGGCCCCGTGATCGTAAGCCTCGTCGAGCTGCAGCGCACGATCGAGCAGCGAAGCAATCAACGGAACGTCGCCGACCAGCTCGAGGTCCCGCTTGTTCGCGGCGATGGCCGCTGCCCAGGACGCGAGCGTCCAATAGAGCAGCGGGACGTCATCCTTCTGCAGCCTGGAGAGGCCCGCAGGCGTGCGCAACTCCTGAAGACCGACGCCGCGGGCGAGCTTCAGCCCCTCGGCTCCGTAGTCCCGCGCCCGCAGGTACATGCGGCGCGCGCGGAGCATGGCGGCTTGCGCCTGGTCGCGTGGCGCGCCGAGCTCCGCCGGCTGCTGCAGGAAAGCGTACGCGTACTGGGTGAAGCCCCGCGCCAGGCCGAGCCGCAAGGCGACGTGATCGTCGAGCTCGTCGGAGAGGGTCTCCATCGTCTTGAGCGCGAAGGGCACCGCGTCCCGCACCAGCTCCGGATCGTCCTCGCGCGCGAACGCGCTGCCCTCTCCGGTATCCGCGATCGCGTCGGCGACGTGGTTCAGCGCGAAGCGCTTCGGAGAGCAGGCAAGCAGGAGGAGGAGCGGAGCGAACTTGATCGCGCGCAAGATGGGCGAGAGTGATATTGACGCTGCCCTGGAAGTCAACCTTTGCAGCGAGAGGGAGTCGGATTGGACGCGCCGCCCGCAGCCGCCCACGTTGCCGGAGCGCCCGAAGCACCCGGGGAAAGACCAGCAGGCACCTCGTTCGAGCGCTGGGCGCTCGTCGCCATCGTGCTCACGATGGTGCTTCTTCCCACTCTCGAGGCGGCAGTCCGCCGGCTCACCGGCTCCGGCGTTCCCGGTGCGGCCGTCTACACCCAGCACCTCACGCTCTGGGTCGGCTTCCTCGGCGCGATGCTCGCCACTTCCAGCGGACACCATCTCGCGCTTTCCACCGTCGACTTCCTCCGCGAGGGTTGGCCGCGCGAGCTGGCGCGGTCGTTTGGCAGCGCCGTCACGACACTGATCTGCGCCGTCCTCGCTTACGCGTCATTCGACATGGTGCTGCTCGACAAGGGCCGGGTCGACACGCTGGCCGGCGGCGTTCCCGAATGGTGGTTCGAAGTGGTGATGCCGATCGGCTTCGCGGTGATGTCGGTGCGCGGAGCGATGAAGGCACCGACCCGGCGGTCGAGGATCTTCTGCTTCGTCATCATCGCAGCGGTGCTGCCGTTCGTCGTCTCGCGCGCCCTCGCGGTCAAGGGCGCCGGCTTTCTCACCATGCCCGATGGGCCGACGCTGCTGCACGGTCACACCGCGCGCTTCGGCGCGCCCGCGGGCCTTCTCCTGTTCGCCTCGTTCCTGCTCGGGGCTCCCGTGTTCGTGGTGATGGCGGGCTTCGCGCTGCTGCTCTTCTACCTGGCGGCGACGCCGGTCGCTTCCGTCCCGGCGGAGACCTTCCGGCTCGTGGTCTCTCCGACGCTCCCCGCCATCCCGCTGCTCACCGTGGCCGGGTACGTGCTCGCCGAAGGGGGCGCGTCCAGGCGGCTGGTGCGCGCGGCACAGGGCTGGTTCGGCTGGATGCCCGGGGGCCTCGCGGTGATGGCGGCGTTCGTCTGCGCCCTCTTCACCACTTTCACCGGCGCGAGCGGCGTCACCATCCTCGCGCTCGGCGGGATCATCCTGCCCGCCCTGATCAGCGAGAAATATCCCGAAGGCTTTTCGCTCGGCCTCGTCACTGCCGCGGGGAGCCTCGGGCTCCTCTTCCCCCCGTCCCTGCCGGTGATTCTCTACGGCGTCGTCGCCGGAGTAGCCATCGATCATCTGTACATCGGCGGCCTGGTTCCCGGCCTGCTGATGGTCGTCCTGGTGGCCGCGTACGGGGTGTGGATGGGAATCCGGAACAAGACGCCGCGACAGCGCTTCGAGGCGCGGGAGGCGTTGCGCGCGCTCTGGGTCGCGAAGTGGGACCTGGGCCTGCCGCTCTTGATCATCGTCGCGGTGGCGAGCGGTTTCGCCACCATCGTCGAGTCGGCAGCGCTGGGAGCGGCCTACGCCATCGTCGCCGAGATCGTCCTTCACCGGGATGTGCACCCGACGCGCGACCTCCCGCGCGTGCTCGTCCACGCTTCCACGCTGGTAGGCAGCGTCGTCATCCTGCTCGGCGTCGCCCTGGGCATGACCAGTTATCTGGTCGACGCGGAAATTCCTACCCGCTTGCTCACCTGGGTGCAGGCGCACATCCATTCGCAGTGGGAGTTCCTGCTCGCGCTCAACGTGCTCTTGCTGGTGCTCGGGAGCGTGCTCGAGATCTACTCGGCCATCGTCGTGCTCGCGCCACTGGTCGCGCCGCTCGGGGCCGCGTTCGGCGTCGAGCCCGTGCACCTGGGAGTGGTCTTCCTCGCCAACCTGGAGCTGGGATTCCTCTTTCCGCCGATGGGGCTCAACCTCTTCCTCAGCGCGTCGCGTTTCCAGAAGCCGCTGCCGCTGCTCTACCGGAAGGCGCTGCCCTTCCTGGTGATCATGGCCGTCGGAGTGCTGCTGATCACGTACGTGCCGGCGATCACCACCGGCGTGGTGTCTTTGCTGAAGCCCGCGCGTTAACCCCGCTTCTCCAGCGAGACGTAGTGGGTCTCCCGCGGACCCGTATAGATCTGCCGCGGACGGCCGATCTTCGTGGAAGGATCCTCGATCATCTCCTTCCAGTGCGCGATCCACCCCGGCAGCCGGCCCAGCGCGAACATCACGGTGAACATCTGGGTGGGGATCCCCAGCGCCTTGTAGATGATGCCCGAGTAGAAGTCGACGTTCGGGTACAGCTTGCGCTCGACGAAGTACGGGTCGCGCAGCGCGGTCTCCTCCAGCTGCTTCGCGAGGTCGAGCATCGGGTCCTTGACGCCCAGCTTCTCGAGGACGTCGTCGCACGCCTTCTTGATGATCTTCGCCCGGGGGTCGAAGTTCTTGTAGACGCGGTGGCCGAATCCCATCAGCCGGATGCCGCTCTTCTTGTCCTTGACCTGGCCGATGAACTCCTGCGCGCTCAGCCCCTTCTTCCGGATGTCCTCCAGCATGTCCATCACTTCCTGGTTCGCGCCGCCGTGCAGAGGACCCCACAGCGCGCAGATGCCCGCGGAGATGCTGGCGAAGAGGTTCGTCTGGGCGGAGCCGACCATGCGGACGGTGCTGGTCGAGCAGTTCTGCTCGTGATCG
Source organism: Deltaproteobacteria bacterium (assembly GCA_005879535.1). Classification (NCBI taxonomy): domain Bacteria; kingdom Pseudomonadati; phylum Myxococcota; class Myxococcia; species Deltaproteobacteria bacterium. The sequence goes on from VBKI01000005.1 coordinate 8,392, forward strand.
GCGTGGAGGATCAGCAATAGATTGAGCGCCCGCACCGCGACCGGGTCGGGGCGGTATTCCTCCGCCGGGACCGCGAACATCATCCGGAGGAAGTTCGCGCAATAGTCGAGGTCGTTGCGCGGGTACATGAACGGATGCCCGATGTTCTTCTTGTACGAGAAAGCCGCGATGGTGGGCAGCTTGGCGATCAGGCGCGCGATGGTGATATCGCGGTATTCGTCGGCCTTTGCGTTCAGCGCGTAGGGATAGAACGAGCTGAGCGACGACACCATCGCGGAGAGGATCGCCATCGGGTGCGCGGTCATCGGGTATCCGTCGAAGAACCGGCGCATGTCCTCATGGATCATCGAGTGGCGGGTGAGCAGCCGCTCCCAGCGGGTCATCTCGTCCCGCGTAGGCAGGTGGCCGTAGATCAACAGATACGCCGTCTCGGTGAAGGTGCTCCTCTCCCCCAGCTCCTCGATGGGAACGCCGCGGTAGCGCAGGATGCCCCGCTCGCCGTCGAGGAAGGTGATGGCGCTCTCCGTCGAAGCGGTGTTCATGAACGCCGGATCGAGCGTCACCAGTCCCGTCTTCCCGCGCAGGTCGGAGATGTCGACTGCCCGCTCGCCCTCGGTTCCCTCTATGACCTGAAGGTCCAGCAGCTCTTCCTTGCCTGCATTCATGCTGACGGTCTTCTCGGGCACGGTCGCTCCTTCGCTCTGGATGCCTGCGGGCAACGTGGTCTCGCGCGGCGCTGGCAAAGAGTCAAGAGGCGAGCCGCGCGAGCAGTTCGCCCAATTGAAACGGCGCATCGCAGCTCGCGCGCAAAGGCGCCCGGCTTGTTCGTCAGCACGCCGCGGGCATGGGGAGGCCTCCGGAGCAATTCCGCGATGCCGTCGTAGACCTCCCCGATGAAGCCGTGGATGACACGGGCGGGTTCCGCGCGGGAAGGCCCAAGCGCGCCAGCATCGCGTTCACACTGTCGGCGAGGTCGTCGCGCGAATCGACCAACGTCCCGTCCAGGTCGTAGATGACGCCCTCGAGCATCGCGAACCTTTAACCCGCTTCCACGCCTGGGTGTCGTGCTGCCGGACGCTGCCTGGAGGCAACCCTGATGAAGGTCACCCCGGTCTTTTCTTCCCTTCTTGCTGCCGCGGCGCTCGCCGCCTGCGGCAAGACGGGCACCACCGACGATTTCCGCGCCGCGGCGCCGACCTCGGACAAGATCGCCATTTCCGAATACGACGGCGACCCGGTCGGCGGCACCGCCGCCGACGATCCGTCTTCGAGCGCACAGCAAGCGGCGAGGCCGGAGTGCCATCCGCACCTGTTCGTTCGCACACACGAGATCATCGGCAGGCTCAACCGGCATTTCGACAAGCACCTGCACCATGTCGAGGAGCTGATCGAGAACAATCCGCTCAGCGACGGGGAAACCAGGACCTGGGAGAACATCCGGGCCGGCCTGGACCGGAAGTTCACCATGACCCGCACCGCGAACCTCGACGGCTCCGTCACCTATGACTTCGAGCTCGACGTCGCGAGCGTGCCCGCCAGCGGGTCGCTCTCGTTCGTCAAGGTGATGTGGGGGTCGATCACGCATTCCGGCCCCTCCGTCGAGGCAAGCGATGCAGGAACGACCGAGGCCGTCGAGAACAAGGGCGTCGTGACGTTCGACTTCACCGCCCTCGCCTCGGTCAAGACGTCCGAGCGCGCCCGCGGGCAGATCACCGACACGTTCGACAACGTGCGCGACCCGGCGAAGGGCGTGAAGAGGGTCGCCAGCGTCGTCCTGACCAACTTCGTGCCGGAGGAAGGAGATCCCCACGGACCGCGGAGCGGCAGCTACTCGTGGGAGCGCGAGCCCGGCGTGGGCGGCAAGTTCCGCTTCCAGGACACCGTGACGCTATTCTGCCTGCCGAACCCGACGGGCGTGCAGTCCGACGTCACCACCATCTCGCGCTGGTACAAGGCGGACGACGGCCAGGTGCACGGACGCAGCGACTCGATGGCGAGGGGCGGCCAGCTCCCGACCGGCGATACCTGGATGGGCGTGACCTGCGCCAAGGGCCAGACGACAGCCATGCCTGCAGAGGGCTTCTGGATGATGAAGCTCGAGGACAGTACCGGCGCGACGCTGAGCTCGCAGATGTCGCAGGTGGGTACCGATCCTTGCGATCCGTTGCTCGGTGCCGTGCCCAGCGCCACCGGCAACAACACCGACTACGACTTCCCCACGGATTTCAGCGCGATCACCTTCCCGGGTGAATGGTAGTTGTCGCTGCAGCCCCCGACGACACACGGGAGGCGTCCGGCTCCGGCCGGGCGCCTTTTGTGTTTCCATGGGACGGATGCGGATGTGCCACGTGCCGGCGGGTGAGTTCTGGATGGGGACCGATCCGCCCGAAGGCCAGCAGAACGAACATCCGCGGCGGCGCGTGACCACGGCGGCATACGCCATCGGAGAGGCGCCGGTCACCAACGCCGAGTTCGCCGCGTTCGTCGACGGCGGCGCCTACCGGGATCCCTCGCTCTGGAACGAGGCCGGCTGGCGCTGGCGCGAGCAAGACGGAATCGCCGCTCCGCGCTTCTGGAACGACGATGCGTGGCGCGACTACCTCGCGCCAGACCAGCCGGTGGTCGGCGTGAGTTGGTAGCGCCTTCCTGCGGAAGCGGAATGGGAGCGCGCGGCCCGTGGCGACGACGGCAGGCGCTTCCCCTGGGGCGACGACTGGATTCCGGCCAACGCCGCGCACCGCGGCGGCCTCCGCCATACCCTGCCCGTCCGCTCGCTTCCTTCGAACCGCAGCCCGCACGGGCTCTACGATTGCGCGGGCAACGTCTGGGAATGGTGCGCGGACGAGTATGCAAAGGGCTTGCGCAGCGCTCGCGGCGGCTCCTGGAACGCGCACCCTCCCCAGCTCCGTTGCGCCGCGCGCAACGCCTGGCCGCCGGACGCCCGATTTTCCAATCTCGGGTTCCGCGTCGCCCGTTGAGCGGCGCCTAGATCGCGGTGATCAGTACCCGCTGGACGGCGTTGTTGCCGTAGCCGAGCTCGTTCCATTCGGGCTCGTCGGGCTGGGTCCTCCCCTGGAGATCAGTCGCGCGGCAAGCGAGGAGGTACCGGCCCCGCACTTTCGGCGTCCAGCGAAGCTCGAAGCGGCGCCAGGAGTGCGGCAGCGCGGGGCCCACGAGACGGGCCGGGTGGCGCTGGCCATCGATTTCGACGTCGACACCATCGATCCCGTCGCCGCTCCACGCGAGACCCGAAAGGAGGATGCGAGCTCCGGCGCGGACCCGTTCTTCCAGGCCGGTGAACATCGACTTCACCCGCACCCGGGTCACCGGGTCGCCCGGCGCATAGACGTATTTTTCCGTCTGGAACTCGCCTTCGAACGGGCGTTCTACGGCCTCGATGCGCGCAAGCCACTTCACGCTGGCCATGCCGTACCAGCCGGGAACGATCAGCCGCAGCGGAGCGCCGAACCGGGCGGGGATCGGCTCGGCGTTCATTTCCCAGGCGAGGAGCGTGTCCGGGTCCGTCGCCACTTCCCGGGGCAGGGAACGCTGGTACCCACCTCCATCGGCGCCGGTGAACACCACTTCCACGGCGCTCTCCCGCAGCTCGAGAACGGAGCGCAGCGGGACGCCGGTCCACTGGGCCGTGCTGACGGCCCGATGCGCCCACTGCTCGCCGGACACGGGCGGATCGATCATCGCGCGCCCGTTTCCGGCGCATTCGGTGACGACGGTTTTCGTCACTGCAGGCATCCGCCGAAGCTGGCGCACGGGCACCATCCGCGGCGTGATCACCGCACCCGCGATTTCGACGGCGTGCGAGTCGCCGAGCCGCGGAATGGCGAAATGGCAGCGGAGGAAGCGTTCTTCCGCCGGCGTGATCAGCCGTCCGAACGCGGCATCGGGTGCCTCCGCGTTGACGGGGTCGCGGGAATGGATGCGCCGGCCCTCTGCATCGAGGACGGAAAGTGACTCGATCTCTGCCTGGACCCGCATTCGCCGCCGCGACGGGAAGGTAGGTCCTCGGTGCCTCTATGTCAGGGGGCCGGCGCTTGCCCGGCTGCCACTCGGCGCCGTTACCGCGCGGCTTCCCGCCTGACGGCGCGGAGCGATTCGGCGGCGAGCGCGATGGCAGCACCCAGGAGAACGACGTCCTTGAGCAGGAAGCCGTGCGCCGGGTGCATGGGCGAAAGGGCGCCGGGTGTCGAGAAGAGGAACGAGACCGTGCTGACGAAGGTGGCGACCGCGAGCGCGCCGCCGATGACCGACGCACGGGCGGAGATCGGGCGGACGGCGAGGAGCGCGGCCGTGACCAGCTCGGAAGTTCCGATGATCCGGGAGACGCCTTCGTCGGTGAAGAACGCGTAGAGCCAGCTCATGAGCGGGCTGTTGGCGACGAGCGGCTTGATTGCGGCGGCCTCGGCGGCGGTGAATTTGAGGGCGCCGAAGAGAACGAAGATGAGGACGAGCGCGTAGCGCAACACGCTGATCCCGATGGATTCGAGGGTGGCGCCGCGGTCGGCGGTGGTGGGCGAAAAAGCGGCTCGAAGCTCGACACTGGTGCTCATGACGATCCTCCTGGGATTGGAAGGGAAGGCAGTTCGTGCTCTTGAGGTCGCGGAAGGTCAGGAAACGTTACGCGGGCGTAACGTCAGGGTGCGTTTCCGGACTTGATCGGCGATATCGACGCAGCGTGAGGAGGCTTCCATGGATGCGGACGCGATCGTCATCGGCGCGGGGCAAGCGGCCGTACCGCTCGCGGTAAGGCTCGCCAAATCCGGACGGCGGACGCTGCTGGTCGAGCGATCGCGCCTCGGCGGTACCTGCGTGAACTACGGCTGCACGCCCACGAAGACCATGGTGGCGAGCGCGCGCGCCGCGCACGTGGCGCGCACCTCGGGGCGCCTGGGCGTCGAGTGCGGAGTGCCGCGCGTGGACTTCAAGGCGATCGTCGCGCGGAAGGATGCCGTCGTGCGGCAGTGGCGCGAAGGGATTCAATCCCGGCTCGAAGGCGCTCGCGATCACCTCAGGGTCGTGCACGGACATGCCCGATTCACCGGGGAGCGCGAGATCGAGGCGGCGGGAGAGCGCCACCGGGCGGAGATCTTCGTCATCGACGTCGGCGTCCGGCCGGCAACGCCGGAAATCGAGGGGCTTGCCGCCCTCCCCTGGCTCGACAACCGGCGCGTGATGGAGCTGGAGGCGCTGCCCGAGCACCTCGTCGTCATCGGCGGCGGATACATCGGATGCGAGTTCGCGCAGATGTTCCGGCGTTTCGGAGCGGCGGTGACGGTGGTGCAGCGAGGGTCGCATCTGCTCGACCGCGAGGACCCCGACGTCTCGGAGGCGCTGGAAGGGGTCTTCAGCGCCGAAGGAATCGACGTCGTTGTCGGCGCTGGCGTGCGCCGCGCCGCGGCGGGCGCTTCCGGCGTCGCGATCACACTGCAGGACGGCCGCCGGATCGACGGCTCGCACGTCCTGGTGGCGGTGGGTCGCCGGCCCAACACCGACGATCTCGGGTGCGAGCGCGCCGGGATTGGTCTCGATGGGCGCGGCTTCATCAAGGTCGACGACCGTTACAGGACCAGCGCGGAGGGCATCTATGCCGTGGGGGACGTCACGGGCGGTCCGCAATTCACGCACACCGCATGGGACGACCACCGCATCCTCTTCGACGTGCTCACCGGTCGATCGGCGCGCAGCCGGTCGGGGCGCGTCATCCCGTATGTCGTCTTCACCGACCCCCAGGTCGCCGGAGTCGGTCTCAACGAGCGCGAGGCCCGCGCACGCGGCGTTCGATTCGACGTGGCGAAGATGCCGTTCGGGCAGGTGGCGCGTGCCATCGAGATCGACGAGACCGCCGGTCTTCTCAAGCTTCTCGTCGACCCGCAGACGGAGCGGATCGTCGGCGCGAACATCGTCGGCGCGGAGGCCGGCGAGCTGATCCACGTGTTCGCCGCGCTCATGCAGGCGGGAGCTACCGCTCGCGCGGTGGTGGACGTGGAGATGGCCCACCCCACCTTCGCCGAAGGCGTACAGAGCGTTGCGATGCAGCTGCCGCGGTACGCCCTGGGCTGACGATCAGGCCTCTTCGAGAGGATCGATGGGATCGAGAACGAGACCGGACGCCAGCTTGGGGAAGAAGAAGGTCGACTTCTGCGGCATCACCTCGCCCGCGTCCGCGACCGCTTTCAGTTGGGAGATCCGCGTCGGATTGAGCAGGAACGCCGCCTGCACGTCGGGCCGCCGGGACTCTTCGAGGGCGGCGTCGAAGTCCTTCAGGTAGCGAAGATTCGTTTGCTTCTCCTGCGCGGCGCGATCGATGCCGAGCGTCTGCTCGAGCACCAGCGCGTGGAGGATGGGGACATCGAGCGTGCGGAGCGGCTCGGGCCCAGCCACGGCCGCTTCCGCTCCGGGGCGGAGGGAGAGGAGGAAGATGCGCCCGCGGGAAGCGAGGAGGAAGCTTCGTTCGCGGGACGCGAGCTTCGTGCGCAGCTCCGCGGAGCTCATGGCCGCAAGCTCATCGACGGCGAACCGCGAGCGAAACTGCCCGAGCACGCGCTCGAGGTCGAAATCGGCAAGCCCGTGGACGACCCGATGCGTGGGCAGGATGACGACGCCGGGATCCTCCATGCTGGTGAGGAACATCGACCCGTACTCGATCGACGCTCGCGGAGACCGGGCCTGCGGCCGCAGCTCCTCGCGGATCGCCAGCATCGTCTCGTAACGATGGTGGCCGTCGGCGATGTACACCTTGCGATCGGCCATCGCTGCGGCGATCCGCTGATGCGCACCGGCATCCGTCAGGCGCCAGATCCTGTGAACGGTGTTACCCAGATGCGCCTCGAGCTCAGGTGCGCCGGAATCGACCGGGTCGAACTCGCGGTCGACGATCCTGGCAGGGTCGGAGTAGAGGCCGAACACCTGCGACAGGTGCATGCGGCAAGCGCGCGCCAGCTCGAGCCGGTCCAGCCGCGGGCCGGAGAGGGTCCGCTCGTGGGGCAGCACGACGCGCTCGTCGAAGCGGCGCAGCCGGATGCGACAGATGAAGCCCTTGCGCGTGTGCTCCCGGCCGCCGACGGAGAAAACCTGGTGGTACCGGTAGAGGGCGGGAGCGTCGTCGCGGCGGAGGATCCTATCCTCCAGCCAGCGGCGCAGCTCGCTGGCAGCGTTCCGGTACTTCCCTTCGCGATCTCCCTGCGGAAGATCGACGCGGACGATGTTGAACGGGCTCTTCGCCTCCAGCTCGCTGCGGTCCGATTCGGCGATCACGTCGTAGGGCGGCGCGATCAATGAATCGGCGACACCTGCGCGCGAGAGGTCGTAGCGGACGGCGCGGAACGGAACCACCTCGGCCATGACGACAGTCTACAGCGCGGCCAGCTCACTTGCCCGTCCGGATGGCGCTCCTACACCCCGAGAGCGCGCGCCGCTGCGGCGACGTCCGACGGCGCGACCCAGACGATCATGCCGAAGCCGCCCTGGCCCGCCGATCCGTTCGCTGCGCGGATGTTGACGCCGGCGTCGGAGAGCTTGCGCAGGCTTTCGGCGGCCGCTCCCGCCCGGTTCGGTCCCTGGACGAAGAACGCCTGCTTCCGCCCGGAGAGCGTCAGCCCAGCGGTCTTCGCCGCACGCGTCAGGGCATCGGCGTTCTGGGTGACGAGATCGATCTGCGCCTTCCCGTTGCCGGTAGGAAACGCGGTGAAGTTGAGCAGGTCGATTCCCGCTTCCTTGAGCGCGGCGAGCACCCGCACGCCCTCGCCCGGCTTGTCTGGTACCTCGACGTAGAAGTAGTCCACACGACGGATCTGGTCTGCCATGTTGAACGTCTCCCGGCTCGTTGCGAGCCGGCGGCATGCTAGATCGCCGCGAGCGATCCGTCACGCGATCCAGACGTTACGCGCGATCGTTGCGGTACACGTCGTACGCCGCGGAGTACTCCATGACCCGCGCGACCTCCGAGATGAACTTTTCGTCGTGCCCGGCGCGCCGCAGCAGGTGGAAGCCCATCTCCATGCCGGACGTGATTCCTCCGGCGGTGATGATGCGGCCCTGGTCGACGACCCGCGCGCGGGAAATCCTGCACTTCGGCGCGATCTGGGCGAGACGGTCGATCGGCGTCATCCCTGGAGGTGTCTGCTCCACGCGATCCGGTTCCTTGCGATTCGTCGCCAGCAGCCCGTCGAGCAGGCCCATCTTTCCGTAGACCCATGAGCCGGTGCAGACGCTGGTCAGCAGCGTCGACTGCGGCAGAGCCCGGACGTACTCGTGGAGGCGTCCATTGTGCAGCTCCTGGCGCGTGCCGTAGCCGCCCGGGATGAGGAAAGCATCCATCGTTGGCTCGTCGCTGAAGCAGTAGTTCGGATGCACGGTGAAACCGGCCTGCGCCTGCACCGGGCGCATTGCGTCAGCGATCAGGAATGCTTCCAGCTCCGGATTGAATCGCCGCGCCACCGAGAAGACGCCATGCGGAGCGGCGAAATCGACGATTTCCACATCCTTGAATACGTAGATCCCGAGACGGAACGGCGGCATGGAGCACCTCCGACGGCAGCCTAGCGCACATCATTAGGTGCGTGGGCTGCCCTCAAAACGCCGGGAGGCCGGTGAGGGCGCGGCCGATCGAGAGCGTGTGGATCTGATCGGTGCCCTCGTACGTGAACGTCGACTCCAGATTGGCCGCGTGGCGCATGATGTGGAAATCGCCGGCGACGCCGTTCGCTCCGAGCAACGCGCGGGAGCGCCGGGCGGCGTCGAGCGCGATGCGGCAGTTGTTCCGCTTGAGGAGGCTGGTCTGCACCGGGTGGAGCTTTCCCTGCTCCTTGAGCCGGGCGTAGTGGAGCGACAGCAGAGAGGCCTTGACGACCTCGGACGCGATGTCGGCCAGCTCCGCCTGCACCAGCTGCTTGGAGGCGACGGGGACCCCGAACTGCCTGCGCTCGCGCGTATAGGCGATGGCCTGTTCGAGACACGCGCGCGCGGCGCCCAGGACGCCGAAGGCAACGCCGAAGCGGGCATTGTCGAGACAGGAGAGCGGCGCCTTCAGCCCCTCCGCCTTCGGGAGCCGCGAGCCTTCGCCGACCTTGACCTCGTCGAGGTAGAGCGCGCCGGTGACGCTGGCGCGCATGCTGAGCTTGTGGGGAATGTCGCCGGAGGCAAAACCTCCGCGGTCGCGCTCGACGACGAAGCCGGCAATGCCGTCGGGGCCGCGAGCCCAGACGATGGCCAGATGGGCGATCTGCGCGTTGGTGATCCAGAGCTTGCGCCCGGAGATGGACCAGCCCTCCTCCGTGCGCACCGCGCGCGAGTCCATCGCGCCGGGATCGCTGCCGTGCTCCGGCTCGGTGAGGCCGAAGCAGCCGATCACCTTTCCGGCGGCCATCTCCGGCAGCCACTTCTCCTTCTGCGCCTCGGACCCGTAGCGCCAGATGGCGTACATCGCGAGGCTGGTCTGCACGGAGACGAAGGAGCGCAAGCCGGAGTCGCACGCCTCCAGCTCGTGGCAAGCGAGCCCGTACGCCGTGCTCCCCATGCCCGCGCACCCATAGCCCTCGAGGTTGGCGCCGAGCAGTCCGAGCTTCGCCAGCTCCGGGATGAGCTCGGTGCCGAAGCGGCCCGCCTCGTAATCCTCGACGATGCGCGGCATGCACCGGTCCTTGACGAACCGGCGCACGCTGCTTCGCACCATCTTTTCGTCTTCGTGGAGGAGCGGGTCCCAGGCGATCAACTGCTCGACGTCCATCGTGTCCATGCGTGACCCCGCTGCGCGAGCGCGCCGCTTCGCGAGCTTTCGCAGAGCATCTACCGCATCCGCGGGCGCGCGTCAGGCCTGTTCGACCGCGCGACTCCCTGCCGCGTGGAGTTGCTGGAGCAGCTCCCGATGCTCGGCGGCGAACGCGGCGCCGCGGGCGCGCATGGCGGTCGCCAGCGCGGCGGGCAGGTCGAGCGCGGCTCCCTTCGCTGCCGCACCCCGATAGGCTGCGGCGAAATCGGGCGGCACCCGCAGCGACCAGTTCTCGGGGCTCACGGTCCCAGGGCGGTTGTAGACCTCCCGCAAGCCGAGCAAGTCGGTGAAGAAGACCATCACGTTGCGCGCGGGGCCGACGAAGAGGTCGGCGAGCTGTGCGCGCGCGAGCGCCTGCGGAGATGCCGCCATCTGCGCGATCCACCGCGGCCGCGTGCCGACATCGGGCACCAGGCGTGAGGCGAGATAGGCCGCGCGCTGTTCCGACATGCCCGATACCGCCCACCGCTCCGCGACACGCCAGATGGACTCGGTATCGTGCGTCCCGACCATGATCCAGTCCTGCGGTCGCGCGTTTTCCGCGCGGTAGACGTCGCGGGGATCGCTCAATACGGACTTCTGCGTGACACGGAAGCGGCCGAGCCCGTGCCGCTCCAGTACGCGCCGCACCGGATACGGCTGCGTGCTCAGCACCTCCGCGATGATCTCGTCGGTGCCGCGGCCGCGCGCCGCCGCCATGTCGACCAGCGCGTCGAACAGCATGGCGTACTGCTCGACTTGTGCCGGCGAGAGCACGCGAACCCTGCCGTCGGCGTACGGTAGCTCGGAAGCGTCGATCTGCTCCTGCCGCGCGATTGCCCATTGCGCCAGGTCCACCCTCTCCGGCGAGGAAAAAAGGCGCGCCCCGCCCTTCACCGCCACCAGAGGATCGGCGGCGTCCGCGGCGTACACCCAGGGATCGATCCATCCGTGCGGATGATCGACACGCAGGCCGTCGAACTCGTCGAGGACCTTGCCGACCCTTCCTGCGACGAACGCGATCGCGGGGCCCGCGGCTGATCGCGTTCCGTACAGCCGAGGATCGAGAACACCATAGCCCCAGGGCTGACCCTCGGGCGTGGTCCGGCTCGGTGGCGCGCCCATGCGCAGCGTGTCCAGGAGCAGAGCGCGATGGCTCCAAAGATCCCGATGCGAGATCCCGATCTGCAGGTCGCCGAACAGAAGAAGCCCGAGCTGATGAGCTTCGGTCCGGAACGCTTCGTGCTGCTCATGAGCAAGCAGCTGGCCGAAGCGGTAGAAGGCGATTTCGTTCGCCCCCTGCGCCCGCAACTCCTGGCCGTGCGCCCCCGCGAATTCCCGGGAGAACAGCGATCGATCAGGCTCGGGCCACCGGCGCCAATCCGGTTCGCCGTGCAGCGCCTCGAGCACCGCGTAGAGCTCGGCACGCTCCAGCCAGGCGCGGTTGCGTTCCGTGAATCGACGCACACGCTCCTGTACGGCCCGATCGCCGCGCGCCCGCAGCCATGCCGCCGCGAGCAGCCTCCGTGCCGACTCGTGCGCATCCGCGTGCGCCGCCCGCGAGAGCGCGTCCGCCGGCCGCAGCCCGACGACGGCGCCGAGCTCCTCCTCCGTGAGCAACCCCTGTTCCACCAGCGGCGTCACAGCGATGGAGAGCGTGTTCCGGCTGAAGAGCGTCGCGTCGTACGGCGAGGGATCGTGCGGCGCCGTCTCTCCCTGCGGCCCGAGCTGGAGGCCGTGGAATCCGAGCTCGGCGGCGAAACGGAGAAAAGCGCGGCCCCCGCGCGAGAGCGGCGCCCCACGGCCGATGTCGTCGCGCGGATCGCCTGGGAACGCGAGGTCGTGAACCGAAAGCAGCAGCCGGCGGACCCCGAGCGCCCGCAGCGCCTCGCGCACGAGCTCGCGCAGCGCGTTCAGCCCTTCTCCGCGACGGGGACGAGCCACACGGTGCCGAGCGGGGGCAACGTGAGGAGCGCCGACTGCGGCTGGGCGTCCCAAGGCACTTCCTCGACTGCAATGCGCTCGGGATTGCCCACGCCGGAGCCTCCATAGGCGGGCGCGTCGGAGTTGACGAGCTCGCGGTAACCGCCGGTCTGCGGCATCGCCAGACGATACTCGTGCCGCGGCACCGGGGACAGGTTGGCGACGCAGACCATGTGCCGGGAGCGGTCTTCCGACCAGCGCACGAACGCGAACACGTTGGCGTCCACCGCGTTGGCCTGCAGCCACTGAAACCCGCGGCCGTCACCGTCGAGCTCGTACAGCGCCGGCTCGTCGCCCAGCGCCCGGTTGAGATCGCGGATCAGCGCCGACACTCCCGCGTGCATTCCCGACTCGAGCAGGTGCCAGTCGAGGCTGGCGTCGTGGTTCCACTCCGCGCGCTGCGCGAACTCGCCGCCCATGAAGAGCAGCTTCTTGCCCGGGTGCGCCCACATCCACCCGTAGAGCGCGCGCAGGTTGGCGAACTTCTGCCATTCGTCGCCGGACATCCTCCCCAGGAGCGACCCCTTCCCGTGCACGACTTCGTCGTGCGACAGCGGAAGGAAGAAGTTCTCGCTGAAGATGTACATGAGCCCGAAGGTCAGGTTGTTGTGGTGCCACTTCCGATGCACCGGATCCGTGGCGAAATAGTGGAGGGTGTCGTGCATCCAGCCGAGGCTCCATTTGTAATGGAACGAGAGCCCACCCTCCTGTGCCCGGTGGGTCACCTTGGGAAAAGCAGTGGACTCCTCGGCGATCATCACCGCTCCGGGATGCAGGTCGCGGACGCGCTCGTTCACTTCCTTGAGAAATGCGATCGCCTCCTCGTTCTCGCGGCCGCCCGAACGGTTCGGAATCCACTCCCCTTCCCGGCGCGAGTAGTCGCGGTAGAGCATGCTCGCCACCGCGTCCACGCGCAGGCCGTCGACGTGGTACTGGTCCAGCCAGAACAGCGCGCTGGCGAGGAGGAAGTTCCGCACTTCATTGCGGCCGTAGTTGAAGACCAGCGTCCCCCAGTCGGGATGAGCGCCTAGCCGCGGATCCTCATGCTCGTAGAGCGCGGTGCCGTCGAACCGCGCGAGTGCGTGCGCGTCGGTCGGGAAATGCGCGGGCACCCAGTCGAGGATCACTCCGATGCCACGCTGGTGCAGCTCGTCGACGAACGCCTTGAACTCGTCGGGATGACCATGCCGTGCGGTGGGGGCGAAGTATCCGGTGACCTGGTATCCCCACGATCCTCCGAACGGGTGCTCGGCGACGGGAAGCAACTCGACATGTGTGAATCCCATCTCGCCGACGTAATCGGCGAGATGACGTGCCGCCTCCTTCCAGGTGAACGGACGGTTGCCTTCCTCGATCACGCGGCGCCACGAGCTGAGGTGCACCTCGTACACGGTCATCGGCCGGCGGATTGGATCCTGCGTCCCCCGGCGCTCCATCCACTGCTCGTCGCCCCACAGATAACGGTCGAGCTGGTGGATGACGGAAGCCGTCGCCGGCGGCACTTCGGTGCGGAAGGCGTACGGATCGGCTTTCAGCAAGTGCGCCCGGCCGTCGCCGGGGCGGATCTCGTACTTGTAGCGCGCACCCCCTCCGACGTCCGGAACGAACAGCTCCCAGACCCCCGTCGAGCCGATGCGGCGCATCTGGTGGAGCCGCCCGTCCCAGGAGTTGAAGTCGCCGACCACAGATACCGAGCGCGCCGTCGGTGCCCAGACCGCGAACGACGTCCCGAACACTCCCTGGGAATGGCGGGGATGCGCCCCCAGGCGCTCCCAGATGCGCTCGTGGCGGCCTTCCGCGACCAGGTAAGAATCGAGCTCGCCGAAAGTGGGGAGGAAGCTGTATGGATCGCGCAGGGTGAAGCTCGCGCCGCCGCGATACTCGATCTTCAACAGGTAGCCGAAGACGTCCTTGCGGCCGTTCAGGCGGGCTTCGAACACGCCGCCTTTCCGATGGCGCGCCGGCACTTCGCCACCGAAGTCGGGCAGGATGGTGACGCGCTCCGCGTCCGGACGAAACGCCCGGATGACGACCCCGTCGCCGTCGGGATGGATCCCGAGCACCGCATGCGGATCCGGATGCCGCAGCTCCACCAGGCGCTCGATTTCCAGGTCCACTTTCGCCAGGTCCGTCGGTCGTCTCACGCTTCCTCCTGCTGCAGGTCGCGCGCAGGAATCCCGACCCAATCGGGCCGGTGGCCGACCTCATACCGCAACTCGTAGAGCAGCTTCTCCAGCTCGAGCGAGGCGAGGAGGACCTTCGCCGTCCTCTCGTCATCCGGGAGCAGATGTTGCGCCCGCGACCGGTACCCCGCAAGGAATGCCTCGCGCGCAGGTCCCCGGCGATCGCCAGGAGACGCTCCGCGCTTTTCCGCCGCCGCCGCCGCATAGGCGAAAGAGCGGAGCATCCCGGCGACGTCCTTGTACGGGCAGTGCTTCTCGCGCCGTTCCGGCAGCGTCCGCGCCGGCTCGCCCTCGAAATCGAAGATCAGCCATTGCCCGCCGGAGCGCAGCACTTGCCCGAGGTGGAGATCGCCGTGCTGCCGCAGCCGCAGTCCGGCGGGGTGCGCGGTGGCGAGCCGCTCGATCCGCGCCCGCAGCGCATCCTTTCGAGACTGCAGATCCGGCACGATCGATCCGGCGACCCGCACGGTCCGATCGAGCTCCGACAGGAGTCCGAGGGTCCAGCGCTCCAGGTCCTGGCGACGAATGGGTTCCGGCGCGAACGCCGCCTCGTCCGGCGCCGCGAGCGCGCTGTGCAGCTCGCCGACGCGTGCGCCGAGCTCGCGGATCTCCCCGAGCAACGCCACCGGCGGGACGGCCTCCTTCGTGAACGCATCGACGACGTACGACCAGCCATCGGTCTCGACGCGGACGAAGCGGTGCGCGACAGCCACCGTGGCCTCCACGATGCCTTCGAGCGAGAGCGCGCCCAGCAGCGCCGGCGTGGAGCGAAAGCCCCGCCGCGCCAGCAGCGCACCGATCTCCAGCTCCGGGCTCTTTCCTTGATCGAGCTTGCGGATCAACTTGAGGATGACGGCATCGCCGAATACGAGCGAAGTGTTGCTCTGCTCCGCCGAGAGCCTGCGCACAGTGGGCCGCTCGGGCAACGAAGACAGGGGCGAGTCTGGTCCGTCGAACCGCTCCCCACGGAGCGCGCCACCGCGCGTCCGAATCGCACGGCGTCCGCGGAGGATCGCGAGAATGGCGAGGCAGGCCTGCTCATCGAGCGCCTCCTCGAGCGGAGCATCGTCCGGTTTCAGGGGCAGCAGGTACCGTTCCGCGGGACGCTCGCCGTCATAGCGCACCTCGATGGTCACGACGTGCAGGCCGTCGAGGCCGGCCTCGTCGACGACGCGCACCGCGGCGATCGGCGTGCCCTTGCCGCCGAACCAGCGTTGTCGCCGCAGCCAGTCCGGCAAGGCATCGAGATCCAGCATCCCTGCTCCTAGAAGTAGTAATCGAAGCCCTGTTCCGAGCGGCGGAAGCGCAGGACGGACCAAAGCGCAGCAGGCTTCTCCGGCGTCAGCTGCACGACCGCGCTGGCGCCCTGCCACAGCGCCCGCTCGCCGGAGAGGACGTCATGCACCTGGTACGTCTCGTCCTCCGGGATGCCCAGGCGGTCGAGGGGAAGCTCGAGGATTGCCTCCTGCGCCGCGTACGGATCCAGGCTCACCGCGACGAGCACCAGGCTGGATCGGTCGGGCGTTGCCTTCGAGTAGAAGAGCACGCGCTCGTTGTTGGCGCGGTGGAACTGGAGATTGCGATACGACTGGAGCGCGGGAATCTCGCGCCGCGCGCGGTTGAGCGCCGAGATCCACGCCTTGATGTTGCCCGGGCGTTCGAGGTCCCAGTTGACGATCTGGTACTTCTCCGAATCGGCGTACTCCTCCTTCCCTGGAAGGGCGCGGTTCTCGCAGAGCTCGTATCCGCTGTAGATGCCCCAGCTCGAGCTGAGCGTCGCGGCCAGCGCCGCGCGCAGCATGAATGCAGGGCGCCCGCCCTGCTGCAAGTGCTCGGGAAGGATGTCCGGCGTGTTCGGCCAGAGATTGCCGATCATATAGTCCGCCGGGCGGCCCTGGGTCAGCTCCGTCAGGTACTCCTCCAGCTCGTGCTTGAAGTTGCGCCAGGTGAAGTACGTGTACGACTGGTTGAAGCCGGCCTTGGCGAGCGCCTTCATCACCTTGGGCCGGGTGAACGCCTCCGCGAGAAAGATCACCTCGGGGTGGCGCGCATGGACCTCCCCGATCACCCATTCCCAGAAGGGCAGCGGCTTCGTGTGCGGATTGTCGACGCGGAAGATCCGCACGCCCTGGGCAATCCAGTGCATGAACACGGAGCGCAATTCGGCCCAGAGGGCTTCACGCGCCGGACTCATCCAGTCGAAGTTGACGATTGGAACCACTCCGGGTGCTCGCGGATGTAGGGATGGTCGGGCGAGCACTGGAAAGCGATGTCGAGAGCCACCTCCAGTCCAAGATCCTTCGCGGAGGCGACGAAGCGGCGGAAGTCCTCGAGCGTGCCGAGCTGCGGATGGATCGCCTTGTGTCCGCCTTCGGGACCGCCGATGGCCCACGGGCTGCCGACGTCGTCGGACGCCGCGGTCAGCGCGTTGTTCTTTCCCTTGCGCGCGGTCCGGCCGATGGGGTGGATCGGTGGCAGGTAGACGACGTCGAACCCGAGCTCGCCGGCGTATGACAACCATCGCTCCGCGTCGCGAAACGTTCCGTGGCGCTTCGGATCTCCGGACGTCGAGCGGGGGAAAAATTCGTACCAGGAGCTGAACACGGCGCGCTTGCGCTCTGCGAAGATGCGCAGCTCCCGGTCGAGCCGGGTGGCGACTACCCGATCCGCGTGCCGCGACGCGGCCGCGACCAGACCGGGATCGAAGGCGGCCGAAAGCGTCGCCGGCGACTGGCCCGCGAGCAATGCTTTCTGTCCGTGGCGAAGTCTCTCCGCATCGGCGCGGACGCCGGCAGCTTCGGCGCGGGTTGCGGCGCCGTCGAGGAGGGCGGAGCCCTCGAGCAGCTCGGAGGAAACGTCGCGGCCGACGTCCACCTTGCGCTTCAGCTCGTGGACCCAGGTGCGAAACGAGTCCGGCCAGGCCTCGATGCTGAACGCGTACAGGCCGTGCCCCGTGAGCGGCAGGTCTGCCTCCCAGACGTCGTTGCCGACAAACCGCATGGGCTCCTCGCGGGCTTCCGTCGCCTGCGGAGTGAGCTGGCGCCAGCGGACCACGGCGGCGAGGTCCTCGTGGCCCTCCTTGAAGATGTCGGCCGTGATGCGCACCGGTTCGCCCGCGACGCGCTTCACCGGAAACCGGCCGCCGTCGAGCTGCGGCTGGACGTTCTCGATGATGGTGCTGCCCCTGCGCTCGGGCATTGCTTCCTCCTGCTCCCGTGGGCTCGCCAGGGGCGTCGAACTCCGGGCCCGGGCAGGAGCACCGGTGATCGGTCATCTCCCGGTCCCCAGCGCCACTGATGGGCATTCCGTCTGTCGGAAACAAGGCGTGGTCGCGCGGCCCTGACCCGACCGCGGCTCGGCACCGGTCAGGCTGGCGAGCGAGTCAGCGCTTCGTCACGGTCCCGCGCTGCCGGTAATGCACTGCGCGAGCTGCACGCGGGCATTCTCCAGGTTGTCGGCAAACGTTCCAGGAGTAGAGCCCGGATAGTTGTTCGCCGCGTACATGCTGCCGGTCGGCTGTCCATTGGCTCCGATCGCTGACATCGGAAACATGCCCCGCGCGATGTTCATCGCCGTGCCCGGATTCATCGCTTTGCAAAGGGTGAGGTACTCGTAGTCCTCGAGCCCTTTGCGGATCATCTTCAGCCGGTAGCTTGCGACCGGGATATGGCTCGTCCCCCCGATGGCGTACGACGAGCCGTTCACCACCGTGGTGGGCGTGCCCGGGTAGACGAGCGTGCCGTCGCCTTGGCCCGTGAAGTCGTAGATGCCGTCGTTTCTCCAGGCATCCGGGAGCTTGTTCGAGATGTCCCAGTAGAGCATTCCGGGCGCGTCGTAGATGAAGTGCATCCAGGGCTCGGCGCGGTTCTGCACCGCCGTCGCGTCCACCATGAAGTTGGGCCAGTTGACGGCGCTCGCGTTGCTGGCGCTGCCGCAGTCGTGGACGTCGCAGCTCTGGTACATCCAGAGGGCATTCACCGGCGCATTGGAGAGGAACGCGTCGTAGTCGGCGCGGTGATTGCCCGGCGCGAATCCGTTGGGCTTCATGTCGAGGAAATCGACGGGCGGGTTCAGGATGTTCACGGCGTTCCCGGCGTTGCAAGCCAGGTAGTCCGCCACGGTGCCGGTCACCATGACGCGGAAGCTCGGGTCGACGCTGTGCGCCCAGGCCCCTTGATTGACGATCGGGGCCCAATTGGCGCAGCTCGATCCCGGCTCATCGGGCCGCGCATAATGAAAGGTCCTGCTGAACCAGGAGAACGTCCTTCCGGCACCGGTCCTGGTGAACGTCGCCCAGTTGGCCATCTTCGCGGTGGCAGTCGATCCGTCGTCGTTGCCGTCGAACCACGGGTAGACGAGCGTGGTCATCTGCGCCCCCGAGAGACGCTGGCTCGCATCCGTGCCGTTGATCACGCTGCCGTAATCCTTGTCATATGTAGCGAACGTCGCCTGCCAATCGGACGTGTCCGGATGATCGGGCAGGAACATCGTGATGCGGTGATCGAGCAGGAATCGCCCGTAGAGTCGCGCCCAGAGATGGAAATCGGGATTGCCCCTGGCGCACCACGGCCCCGATGCGTTCCCGTGAGCGACGCACATGTGATCGATGGACACCGCAAAGGCGGTCGGCAAGGAGCTCGTCGACGGCAAGGCGAAGTTACGGACGAGCAAGACCACGCCGATCGTCCCGAGCGATTTGGCGCCATTGCTCACCCTCACGTTTCCCGTGTACCTGCCCGCCGGTTGACTCGCTGGAACATGGACGTCGACGAACACGACGAGATTGTTCCGGGCGGAGACGCTCGCCGGAAATGCATTTCTCGTCTCCCCGCTGGACGGCCCTTCGCTCCAGACGCCGTTGTTGTTGAAGACCGCAGCGCCGTCGTCGCGCCCGGGAACGAGCGCATCGGGCCACCATCCCCTGTCGCCTTCCGGATTCGAAGGGGAAGTGAAGTACATGTTCTGCTCCCGGTACAGGCGGAGCTCGGACGACGGGATCGTCGTCGTCGGGCTTCCGTCAAGCACCAGCGTCGGGGCGGTCACGGTGACCGCCGACAGCGGCGACTTTGCCGTCACGACGACCTGGAACGACTCGAACTCGTTTCTTGCGGCGCGGATCTCGATGCTGCTGACGAGGGGCACCTTGTCCGTCTGCCGCACTTTCACGGATGACCGGATGGCGGTGACCGTCTGCGCCTCGAGAGGTGCACCCAGGAGCAGAAGCGAGGATGTGAGAGCGACCGCGAGCAACCGGACAGGCACCGCTCGGTGCTAATGGGAGCACACGACTAGGGGCAAGATCTTTCGCTTTCCAGGACGTTCGGCGGTTGGTTGCCCGCCTGCTGTGCTCGAACGCACCAGCGTGATGATCTAGGCTCGCCGGATGAAGAATCGCTGGTCCGACGCCGAAGCAAGACAGTATTGCGACCGCTACGCGCCGCGCTGGGGGGAAGCGCTCGCTCTGCGCGTCTACACGTCCCGCTTGATCGGCGCCGAGGCCGATCTCGTCATGCACGGCGGAGGAAACACCTCCGTCAAGATCGCCAGGGAGAACCTGCTCGGAGACCGCATCGACGTTCTGTGCGTGAAGGGCAGCGGCTGGGATCTCGATTCCATCGAACCGGAAGGATTTCCCGCTCTCGACCTCGGCTGGCTGCGGAAGCTGCGCAAGCTGGAAGCGCTCTCCGACGAGGAGATGGTCAACCAGCTCCGCACGCATCTCTTCGATGCCAGCGCGCCGAATCCGTCGGTGGAGACGCTGCTGCACGCGTTCCTTCCGCACGCGTTCATCGATCACACGCACGCGGACGCGATCCTCGCGCTGACCAATCAGCCGGACGGCACGGAGCTGATCAGGAACGCCCTCGGCGATCGCGTGCTGGTGGTCCCCTACGTGATGCCCGGATTCCGGCTGGCGAAGCTCGCCGCGGAGATCTTCGAAGCAAAACCGGACGCGGAGGGAATGGTCCTGCTGAAGCACGGACTCTTCACGTTCGCGGCCGATGCGCGGACGAGCTACGAGCGGACCGTCGACTGCGTCGACCGGGCGGAGAGCTTCTTGCGCTCGCGCCTGCGGGGGCGGTCCGCGTCCTCTTCGCGCGCCACCGAACCGAACGCCGCTTCGGCGAAAATGGCGCAGATCGGTCCCGCCCTGCGCGGCCTCCTGGCCTCGCCGAGCGGCAATCCCGACCAGCCGCATCGCCGCGTCATCCTCGAGCACCGCGCAACTCCGGAGATCCTCGGATTGCTGGACGCCCCGCAGTGCGCATCGCTGGCGGCGCGCGGACCGCTCACGCCCGACCACGTGATCCGCACCAAGTCGCATCATCTATTCATCGCGCAGCCAGCCCTGAACGACGCCGATGCACTGCGCAGGCAGCTCGCCGACGCCATCGCAAGCTTCCGTACGCAATACGACTCCTACTTCGCGGAGCAGGTCAGCTCGAAGGGCGTCACGCGCAGCAAGATCGATCCGGACCCCCGGGTGCTGCTCATCCCCGGCGTCGGAATCGTCTGTGCGGGCAAGACGCGCAAGGACGCCGCCATCGCCGCGGACATCGCGGAGCACACGCTGCGCATCAAGGCGGCGGCGGAAGCGATCGGCCGCTACGAGCCGCTCGGCGACGCCGAGCTGTTCGACATGGAGTACTGGAGTCTCGAGCAGGCGAAGCTGGGCAAGGAGGTGGAGAAACCTCTTTCTCGCCAGGTCGCCCTCGTCACCGGAGCAGCCGGCGCCATCGGCGTGGCCACGTGCATGGAGCTGGCAAGAGCGGGCGCGCACGTCGTCCTCACCGACGTTGACGACGAGGCCCTCGAACGGGCGCGCGGCAAGGTTTCGCGCATCGCCGGCGGCAGCTCCTGCGCCGCGGTGAAGATGGACGTCACCGACGAGGCGTCCGTCGCCGCGGGATTCGATCGCGCCTGCGCCATCTTCGGCGGCGTGGATATCGTCGTCGCCAATGCGGGGATTGCGCACGTGAGCCCGCTGTCGGACCTCGATACGAGCCACTTCCGCAGGGTGCTGGACGTGAACCTGGGCGGCTATTTTCTCACCTTGCGCGCCGCGGCGCGCGTGATGCGCGCGCAGGGCACGGGCGGAAACGTGGTCATCAACGCCTCCAAGAACGTCTTCGCTCCAGGCGCGGATTTCGGCGCCTATAGCGCGTCCAAGGCGGCCGGCCATCAGCTCGGCAAGGTGGCGGCCATCGAGCTGGCGCCGCTCGGGATCCGCGTGAACATGATCAACGCCGACGCGGTTTTCGCCGAGGGAGACACGCCTTCGGGCCTCTGGCAGCAGATCGGGCCGGATCGGGCCCGCTCGCGTGGCATCCCCCCGGAGAAGCTGCAGGAGTTCTACCGCGAGCGGAACCTGCTCCACGCCGAGGTTACCGGCGCGCACGTAGGACGCGCCGTCGTTTTCTTCGCTTCCAACCAGACGCCGACGACGGGAGCGACGCTGCCCGTCGACGGCGGAATTGCCGCCGCCTTCCCGCGCTGAGCCACCACACTGCTCGCGGGGCGCTGACGCGAGTGGCGGCCGAAGCACCCGCCGTGCACAATGACGTGCATGGGTTCCCTGCGTATGCCCGCTCCGTCAGAAGCGCTTCCCGGACGCGACGAGCCGGTGCGCGTCCCGCCTCAGCACGTCGTGCTCGGTGCTCCGCTGTTGCCGCCGTTTCCCGACGGTTCCGAGCGGGCCATCTTCGCCATGGGCTGCTTCTGGGGCGCCGAACGCAAGTTCTGGAACGTCGAGGGCGTGTACACGACCGCCGCCGGCTACGCGGGCGGATTCACCAAGAACCCCACCTACCGCGAGGTGTGCTCCGGCCAGACCGGCCACGCCGAGGTGGTGCTCGTCGTCTACGATCCGAAGCGCGTGACTTACGCGGATCTGCTGCGCGTCTTCTGGGAGAACCACGATCCCACGCAGGGGATGCGGCAGGGCAACGACGTCGGCACCCAGTACCGCTCCGCCATCTACACGACCAGCGAGGCGCAGAAGAAGGCCGCCGAAGCATCGCGCGAGCAATATCAGCAGGCGCTGGCGCAGGCGCGGCACGGGCAGATCGCGACCGAGATCGCCGCCGAGCCTCCGTTCTATTACGCCGAGGACTACCACCAGCAGTATCTGGCGAAGAATCCCGGCGGGTATTGCGGCCTCGGTGGCACCGGCGTGTCCTGCCCCGCAGGCCTCAGTCGCTAGGTTTGCGCACGACGAAGAACGCGGCGCGCGCAAAGAGCTCATCCAGGCCCGGAATCCGGGCAACGCCGCTCAAATATCGGAAGAGCGGGAACCGCCGGCCGCTGAAGCCGATCTGCTCGAAATGCTCGACCTCGAAGGAGGTCGTGGCGAGGAGCTTGCGGAACTCTCGAATCGTCATCCGGTTGAGGAATTCCCGCCAGTAGGCGACGTCGCGGTACGGATTCGGTCGGCGGTTCCCTGTCTCTGCATCGAACCAGTAGAAGGCTGGGACGTGCGCGTCGGAGTCGTAGATGTCCGCCGCGGTGGCGAGGAGCGTCTCCATCGAGAACACGACGTGCGGCCAGGGGAACGGAATGATGTCTTCGAGGTGGGCGCCATACGGCCCCAACCAGGGATGGAAGTGGATGAGGAACTGACCTCCGGGCCGGAGGATGCGGTAGCACTCGCGGAACATCTCCCGCGGCCGGCTGAGATGCTCGACGGTATCGATGGTGTACATGAGATCGACGCTCGCATCCGGCAGCGGAATCGACGTTGCCGTCGACTGCACGAAAGGGATGTGCGGATACTCCTTGGCGCCGACGCGAATGACCTTCGGGTCGTTCTCGATCCCAATGGGCGTGAACGCCTCGGAGCGGAGGAAAGCGTCGAGGATGTATCCCTTCGAGCACCCGAGCTCAGCGACGACCTTGTCGCGAAGCGTAACGAAGCGCGTGAACAGAGCGCGGTAGTCCTCGATCTGGCTCGTGCGATCGGCCACGTAGGCCGCGGCGTTGGCGTAGCGCTCGGTCGTCTCGTTGCGCAGCGCATAGCGGCGTAGCGGCGTTTCCTGAAAGAGCCGGACCAGGCCCAGACACGTTCGCTGTGCCAATGCGGGCATTTCCCCTCCCCCTTCCCAAGGTGGGGAGGCGAATCGGCGGCGGCAACTGGTCTGTGATCAGGCGACGGAGCGCCCGGCTCGTCGCAGCGATCAGGGGAATGCGTTCGCCGATGAACGTCGGGACCACGTGAATCATGAAGTCGTCGATTTCGCCGGCGTCGAGAACCGATGATTCCGGCGCCGGTCCCTTGCGCCCGATGCGCAATCGGGGCTGTATGTCGCATCTCACAAAAGGGGACGTCCATGCTGCTGCGCTCGATGTCCATCTGCTTCGTCCTCTCGGCCGCCGTCTGCTCCGCCGCGGCGCTCGCCCAGGGAACTCCCGCTCCGGCGCCCAGCCCCTACGCCATCCCGATCGGGCCCGGCATCGGCCTGGACGCCGCGAAGAAAGTCGCTGCGGCGACTTCAGCGGAGGCGCGCAAGAACAAGTGGTTCATGGCCATCGCCGTCGTCGATCCGGCCGGCACGCTGGTCTACTTCGAGAAGGCGGACACGACCCAGAACGGCAGCGCGAACGTCGCCATCAACAAGGCCCGATCGGCCGCGCTCTACAAGCGTCCGACGAAGGCGTTCCAGGACGCGCTGGAAAAGGGAGGCTTGGGCGTCCGAGTCCTTGCGCTCGAAGGCGCGGTGCCCGTCGATGGAGGCTTGCCGCTCCTCGTCGATGGCAAGCTCGTCGGCGCCGTCGGCGTCTCCGGCGATCTCTCCGAGCACGACGCACAATGCGCGGCGGCTGGCGCCGCAGCCTTGGCAGCGCCGCCCGCGCGGTGACCCCGCTGCTACCACATGTGCCACGCGCCTTCGCGCTCGGCCACGTGGACATCCACCCTGAACAATTCGCTCAACGGACCGCTTCGCAGCACTTCCCGGGTTGGCCCGTCGTGGAGGATGTGGCCGTCGCGCAACGTCACGACCCGGTCGATTTCGGGGATGACGTCGTCGAGCGTATGCGTCACCAGGACCAGGCTCTTGCCCGCGCTCGCCAGTTGGCGCATGGCGGCGAGCAGCTCGCGGCGGCCGCGAATGTCGAGGCTGACGGTCGGCTCGTCCAGAACGAGCGCGCGCGGACGATGAACGAGCGCGCGGGCGATGACGGCGCGGCGCACTTCCCCGGAGGACATCTCCTTCAGCGGGACGCCTTCCAGGTGCGCAATCTCCAGCTCTCGCAGCGCGAGCCTCGCCTCCTCGCGCATCTGTTCGGTCACCTGGTGATGCGGCCAGACGCCGATACTGCTGAAGAAGCCGGATAGCACTGTTTCCAGCGCCGTGTACGGCCCCGTGCAGTCGCGCACCAGCGCGTGCGTGACGATTCCGAGCAGGTTGCGCAGCTCGAAGACGTCCCACCGGTCGCGCCCGTAGATCCGGAGCGCCGACGGGCCCATGCCGGCCGCCGGGTAGACCGCGCGCGTGAGCGCATCCACCAACGTCGACTTGCCAGCGCCGTTCGGTCCCAGGACGGCCACGCGCTCCCCGTCGTCGATGCGCAGGCTCAGTCGGTCCAGGGCGGTGACGCCATCGCGCAGGATGCTGACGCGGTCGAATTCGATCAGCGGGGTCGACATCGGCCGGGACCATAGCGTGAGTACGCAGCGCGTTGAGAACGCATAGCGAAGCGCGATCACCGCCGCGCGTACCAGGAAGGCGGCGCGCCGCCTCGAACAGGTTCGCTATGAGCGGTTCGGTCGCAAGGTCTAGAAATCGATCCGGTAGATCCGCCCCGCGCCGCAGCCGAGCCAGCCCGTGCGCTCGTTGGCGAAGGCGACCGCCCAGCAGTTGGTGATGCCGGGCAACAGCGTCCAGGTCTGGCCCTCGTTGTCGGTCCAGGCCGAGCCGCCCGGGCCGGTGGCGACGGCGCGTTTCCGCACGTCATCGCCATCGCCGTCATCGTCATCATCGCCGTCGTCGTCTTCGTGGTGATTGCGCGCGTACGTCAAACCGTAGACCGCGCCGGGGAACGGCGTCGGCGTGGTCAGCTTCCACGACATTCCGCCGTCGCCCGATCGGGCCACGTTCAACTGCGGCGTGGCGGAGTCGACGACGTCGCCGCCGCCCACGAGACCGTGGCGCGCGTCCCGGAAGTCGACCGAGGCGTTGCCCGAAGTCGGCGTGCCCTGCGGCTGGATGGGCGTGGCCGACGACTGCCACGAGCGGCCCGCGTCGGTAGTCCGGAGAACGCGGGCGACGGCGGCGGCGCCGGTGGCCAGCCAGGCGTTGCTCTCGCCCTGGGTAGCCGCGCAAGTGCCGCTGGCCGCGAACGCCCCTTCGCCGGGCTGCGCCGCCGGCGGATTCCTCAGCAGCGGCCAGCCATCGTTGCCTCCGTTGTTGGTGTGCCGCAAGGGGAAATGGGCGTCGTACGAGTCGTCCATCAGGATGGCGCGCCGGGGGGTCCAGAACGCGAAGCAATCCCAGAAGTCTCGCGGATCGGTGGCCTGGGCCTGCAACCTCCAGGTGTTGCCGCCGTCCTCCGTCTTGTAGATGCGGTTGTCGGGGCCGGTCCCGGCCGACATGAGATAAGCCACATTGGCGCTGACACCCTCGACGTCGCGGAACTCCATCGTCTCGGCGCCGGCGACCTGGTGCGAGACCCAGGTGCTCCCGCCATCGAGCGTCCTGGCGAACGTACCGCCGCGCGCGCTGGCCCAGACCACCGCCGCGTTCACCGGGCTGACGGCGAAGAAACGCTGGGTGGTGCCCGTCTCCTGCGGCGTTACCGTCGGCGCGCGCGGCGCGCGAGCCTCCGCCGGCGACGTCGCCAGGAATGGCGAGCGTTGCTCCGAAGTGCAGCCCAGGCCTGCGGCGATTACGACCGCCGTAGCGATGCAATGACGGTTCGACACCATCGTCCGCCTCCTTTGAGTCGTATCTGCCCGGATCGCGGCGGAAACTGCTCCGCGTGGGGCGCCCGGTCAAGCCGCGTTGCGTCTATAGGCGTCGAGAACCGATGCGTCTGATCGCTGGGAATTCTTCCAGCTCGAGAAGCCGGCGTGTGGCCGTAACATCGCGAACAGTGGTCTCGCAGTGCCCGTTGAGAGTCGGGGTCGACCGGCTACGTTGCCGCGAGGACCCCACCGACACGGAAAGGCGGATACCGAATGCTGTCCAAAGCAATTGTTGCGCCCTGTATT
Organism: Deltaproteobacteria bacterium; assembly: GCA_005879535.1. NCBI lineage: Bacteria > Pseudomonadati > Myxococcota > Myxococcia > Deltaproteobacteria bacterium. The sequence continues at coordinate 34,529 of VBKI01000005.1, forward strand.
TGCCTCGCCACGGCAGCTTGCAGCGGCGGCGGGTCGACGCCTTCAGGAGGAGTCACGCTGAAGGGCCAGCTGCTTAGCTCGGCGTCCGCACAGCAATCAGATCCGCTCCTGCTCGCCATGGGTTGGTACCCGACGTTCGCCGGCACCGCGCCCGGATCGCCCGTGGGGGCGGTGATCACGCAGGCGAACATCGAGTTGCACGGGAGCTTTCCCGTCGACTTCAATTTCACGCTGACGGGGACCCCGCCCGCCGCAGCGCTCTTCGATTTGTCGAAGACGGGCGGCACGGGCCACCTTGCCTATGGCGTCCCGGCAATGACGTCGCCGTTCGGCGTTCCGGCGGAGTTCGCGTCGAAGAGGCCATTCTTGTTGACGTCGCGGAACGCAATCCACCCCGGCCCTGAACCTCTACGCCTGTCAGGCGGCGTTCCAGGACATCGCTTGGTTCAAGCGCGCCTGCGGAATCGATCCGTACGGCGGGACGTGGCAGGCACAGGGCGCCGTCTTCAGCACGCCCACCGGCACGCAGACCCAGATGTTCGTCAACGACGCGGACGGCAACGTGGCGAACGCGTCCATCTCTTTCGATGGCGCGCCGTTCACCTACGACAATGTCGGG
>VBKI01000006.1 GCA_005879535.1 Deltaproteobacteria bacterium
CGAGCCCGACGTCTTCGGCCAGCCGGTGAGTCCGTGCTCCTGGAGCACCTCGCGCGCGAGCAGCGCGACCTCTCGCACCTGCGCCCAAGGAACGCCGGGGACGGGATCCAGATCGACGCGCAGCTCGTCGGGATGGTCGAGGTCCTCGGCGCGCACCGGGTGCGGATGGAGATCGAGGCAGCCGAGGTTGATGATCCAGACCAGCTGCGCGGCGTCCCGCAGCACCACTTCGCGGGCCGTCCGGCCGGAAGGGAACTTCAGCTCCACCACCTCGATCCAGAGCGGCCGCGACTCCGGCGCCCGCTTCTGGAAGAAGAACTCGCCCTCGGCTCCGTGCACGTAGCGCTTGAGCGCCATGGGCCGTCCGCCAGCGCCGCGGAGCGCGCCCTCCGCGACCGCGAGGTAGTAGCGGACCAGATCGAGCTTCGTGTAGCCGCGCTGTGGAAAGAACACCTTGTCCGGATTCGAGATCGGAACTTCCCGCCCTTCGATCTGGAGGAGCTCCTTCCGGGCAGGCACGCGCCGGAGCATAGTGGCCAACTGCACCGGCGAACAGTCCGAGTGATGTGTCCTGGGCACAGGCCACTTGATCAGCCTTCGCGTTCATTCCCTGAGACCCGGTGCGCCGAAGATCTGCCGCAGCTCAGCGGGAGCGGTCTCCTCGAGCTGGTCGTAGCGGCATTCCGAAGGCGGCTTGTCAGGCCGCCAGCGCAGGAAAGTCGTCGCGTGGCGGAACCGATCGCCCTGCAGGTGATCGTACGCCACCTCGCAGACGCGCTCGATTCGCAGCGGTTCCCAGGAGAGATCCTTGCCACGGTTCCAGCGGGAGGAGGCGCCGGGCATGCGTTGATCGCCCGTCCACTGCGCCCACTCCCGCCAGGGATGCGCATCCGCCGCCCCTTCGCGCAGCGGCGCGAGCTCCCCGACCAGATCCTTGCGCTTCGCCGCGGTGAACGAGGAAGTGACGCCCACGTGATGGAGCTTGCCCCCGTCGTCATAGAGACCGAGCAGGAGCGAGCCGATCATCGTCCCCGGGCCGTTCTTGTGCCACCGGAAGCCCGCTACGACGCAGTCCGCGGTGCGCTGGTGCTTGACCTTCAGCATCACCCGCTTGTCGGGCTGGTAGATCTCCTCGACGCGCTTCGCGACCACGCCGTCGAATCCGGCGCCTTCGAACCGCGAGAACCAGTCCTGCGCCACGGCCCGGTCTCGCGTCGCAGGCGTCAGGTACAGCGGCGGCCTGACGCCTGCGAGCACGCGCTCGAGGCGGCGCCGGCGCTCCTCTTGCGGCGCCTGCCGAAGGTCCTCGTCGTCCAGAGCGAGCAGATCGAAGGCGACGTAGGAGGCCGGCGTCTGCGAAGCGAGCAGCTTGATCCGGGAAGCGGCCGGATGAATGCGAAGGAGCAAGGCGTCGAAATCGAGCCCATTCGGGCCGGCAATCACGATTTCCCCGTCGAGCACGCAGCGCCGCGGAACCTGGCTCAGCAGCGGCTCCTCCAGCTCCGGGAAGTATCGGTTGAGCGGCTTCAGGTCCCGGCTCTGCAGCAGGAGGTGATCGCCGTCGCGGAACGCCAGCGCGCGAAATCCGTCCCACTTCGGCTCGAAGATCCAGCCGTTGCCCTCGGGGAGAGCGCCCGCGAGTTTCGCGAGCATGGGCGCGATGGGACCCTGCAGCACGGTGTAAGCATACCTACGGCACTGGACGGCTGCACTCGGGCAGGCGAAGCATCTCCCGATGGCAGAGCTGGTGGTGTTCGTGCCGGGGTTCTTCGGGTTCGGCAGTTTCGGGCATCCGGACCGGCCGCTGATCGAGTACTTCGCGCGCGTCGAGGACGCGCTCCTGCGGGCCCATCTGCGTCCGCTGCGATTCGTCGTCCACCAACCGCCGCCCGCGGCGTCGGTCGCGGACCGCGTCCGCTCGCTGCACGCGAAGGTGACGGAGCTGATTGGAGCGGGCGCCACGCGTCTCCATCTGGTCGGGCATTCCACTGGCGGCGTCGACGTGCGCCTTCTCGCGCATCCGCTCTACAGCGGGGTGCCGGAGCGCGCGGAGATGATCCGCCGCGTCGCTTCGGTCATCACCGTTTCCGCCCCCTTCTACGGAACCCCGCTCGCGCGCCGCCTCGGCCGGACCACCTGGGCCGCGGTGCCTGCACTCTGGTTCGGGAGCATTCTCGCCAGCCGGGGACGACTGCGGATCGCGGGACAGGCCGGGGCAGTGTGGAACCTGATCAAGCGCGCCGCGGCGCTGCGGACCACGCCCACCGACGAGGTGATCGCGCAGCTCGCCGACGTGGACGACGACACCGCGCACCAGATCCGCCGCTTCCTCGCCGACGTTGCCGGCGATCACCGGCTGCTGGACGACCTCACGCCGGAGGCGATGGGGGAGCTGAACCGGAGCCTTGCCGGAGCGGATCCGGTCGCGCCGATCAGCTTCGTCTCGGTCGCGCCGCGCGCCGGGCTCTCGCCGCTGACCTTCATCTCCGCCCCGCTCCAGCGTGTCCTCTACGACGTGACCTGGACACTCGCGGCCAGCCAGCCGCCGCCCCCCGCCGTCGTCCCGGAAGGGCCGTGGATCGGCCAGCGGAAGCTCGTCCCACAGCCGACGTCCAACGACGGCATCGTTCCTGCCTGGTCGCAAACGCTCAGCGGGCGCGCGGAAGGGATCGTGCTCGGCGACCATCTGGATGTGATCGGGCACTACGAATCGGCGGGGGCCACGTTCCTCCGTTCCGGATCGGGCTTCGACGACGCGCGATTTCGCCTGCTCTGGGACCGCGTCGGCCGGTGTATCTTGGCCGCATGAGCCAACCCGCGCCCACGCTCCGCGAGACCAACGTGGACAAGCTCGGCGAACAGCGGTTCGACGTCCTCGTCCTCGGCGGCGGCATCAACGGCGCCGTATCGGCCGCGGCGCTGGCGGCGCGTGGAGCAAGGGTCGCGCTGATCGAGCGCGGCGATTTCGCGTCGGTGACGTCGCAGCAGTCCTCGAACCTGGCCTGGGGCGGGATCAAGTACCTGGAGACGTACGAGTTCGGGCTCGTGCGCAAGCTCTGCCGCGCCCGCAACCGCCTCATCCGCGCCTATCCGAGCACGGTCCAGGAGATCCGGTTCTTCACCTCCGTCGCCCGCGGCTTCCGCCACGGCCGCCTCAAGCTCTGGCTTGGCGCCCTCCTCTACTGGGCGATCGGAGGGTTCTTCACCCGCGCCCCTCGCCTGCTCTCGTCCGCGGACATCGAGCGGGACGAGCCCGTGGTCGACACCCGCGGCCTTTCCGGCGGGTTCGAGTATTCCGACTCCTATCTGCACGACAACGATGCCCGCTTCGTCTGGGGGTTCATCCGCTCCGCGCTAGACCGCGGGTGCGTCGCCGCGAACTACGTCGAGGCGCTGGGGTCCAGCCGCACCGGTGACGGCTGGGTGACGAGGGCGCGCGACGTGGTCAGCGGCCGCGACCTGACCATCGCCTCCTCGGTGCTGATCAACGCCTGCGGGCCCTACGCCGACGAGGTGAATGCGCGGGACGGCATCTCCACGGCGCACCATCATGTGTTCTCCAAAGGCATCCACGTCATCGTCGACCGACTGACCGCGCACCGCCGGGTGCTGACCTTCTTCGCCGACGACGGCCGCCTCTTCTTCGTCATTCCCATGCAGGCGAAGACCTGCATCGGCACGACCGACACGCGCGTGGAACGCCCCGAAGTCGAGGTTACGCCCGACGACCGGCGCTTCGTGCTCGACAACATCAACAAGCGCCTGCGGCTGGCGCGGCCGCTCGGCGATGGCGACGTCATCGCCGAGCGTTGCGGGGTCCGGCCGCTGGTCGTCTCCGGCACCGGCAACGGCGCGCGCGACTGGACCCAGCTCTCGCGCAAGCACGCCATCGAGACCGACGTGCCGCGCCGGCGGCTCACCATTTTCGGCGGCAAGCTCACCGACTGCATCAACGTCGGCGATGAGATCTGCGCCGAGGCGCAGAGGCTGGGCGTGGCGCTGCCCTTCGCCGGCCTTGTCTGGTACGGCGAGCCGGCGGACGCGGTGCGCGACGAGTACTTCCACCAGGCGCGGCTGATGGATCTGGACGCGCTCACCTCGCCGAGCGCGAGCGAGAAGCTGTCCACGCGCCTGTGGCGCCGGTACGGCTCGGAAGCGCTGGGGCTGCTCGAAGCGATCCGCCGCGATCCGCGGCAGGCGGAGGTGATCATCGAAACGAGCGAGTACATCCGCTGCGAGCTGGACGAGGCGGCGCGGCGCGAGATGGTGGTGAAGCTCGAGGACTTCCTGCGCCGCCGGTCGAAGATTGCGCAGGTGGTGCGCGAAGAGGAGATCCGGGCGGCGCCCGGGCTGCGCGAGGCCTGCAGGATTCTCTTTGGGGCTGAGGCGGAGGAGAAGATCGCAGAATACTTCGCCCCGGAAAGGGCATTTCCGCCTTCGCGGAAACGCCCGGCGACTGCATAGCCGCTTATTTCTCGATGTCCATCGCCTTTTCGGGGTGCTTGTCGCGAATCTTCTCCAGCACCAACCGGACGGCTTCCTCCGCCCCGTGCGCGAGCAGCACGCGCACCCGTCCCAGTTGATGGCCGCCGACCAGCTGGGCGGCTCCGCCGGTGCGATCCAGCGCCACCACCGGCTTGCCGTCGCGGAGAAGCAAGCCGACTTCGCTGAGCGTCCCACCGCCCCCGCCGAGGACGATGGCGGCGTCGACCGCCATGGCGACCAGAGCGCCCTGCGCGGAATTGACGCCGGTCGGGATGGCGAGATCCACCCACGGATTTGCTTCGGAGCGCGAGGTTCCGGGCAACAGCCCGAGGCAGATGCCGGCGCCGTTCGCCTCCTTGTATCCGCGCGACGCGCCCTCCATGCAGCCGCCGAGACCGCCGCAAACCAGGTGGACTCCGGCGCGCGCGAGAGCTGCCCCGACCTCCGCAGCCATGCGCTCGCGCTCCGAGCCCGGCTGGCCATCGCCGATCACCCCGATGACCGGGCGCCGCTGCTCCTCGTTCTGGGCCGCCTGTCTGCTCACCGGCGCGGCGCGCGAGCGTTCACCGGCGCCATCGTGATCGCGGTCCATGCAGCCAACATGGGCATCACGAACTGGCCTCGCGATCAATTTTTCATGCGTGAAGGAGCTGCGGAACCGCGTTCTGCGCTCCCGCTTCGAAGACGAGGACGCCCTCGTCGACGTAACCCTCGAGGTCCTCCGCCAGCCACCGCTGCCCTTCACGGATCTTGTGGAAGCGCACCGCGCAACCCTCGCCGTCGTAGGAGAGGATGACGTTGAAGCGATCGCCGTAGCGCGCAAGCGCCGACGACACCACCTGCGCGGTGAGAAGGCCGGCGGTCAACAGGAGCAACGGGCAGGAGCGCACCAGCCGCGCATCGAGCATCGTCTCCATCCGCAGCTTGTTCGCGCTGCACTCCAGCGCGGTCTCGTCGGGAAAATCGACCGGGCTCAAGTGCGGCTTGCTGACGAATCCGCGCAGGAGGAAACAGCCGCCGGTCTCGACGATCTGGACGTCAGGGCCGCGCGGCACCACGGCGTCCACGGCGCGGCTGCGCAGGTCCTCGAGGTAGCGCCCCATGCGGCGGTTGAACTTCATTGGATGAAGCATAGCCGCTGCCGCGCGGCTTTGCGGCTACGTATTGGACTGTACGATGCGCTCTACAGTCCCCACACCGTGACGACCAACGTCCGACGGTGCGGCGCGCGGCGATGCTCCCAGAGGTAGATCGCCTGCCACGTTCCGAGCGCGAGCTCTGCGCCGCTCACGGGCAGCGTCTCCGCGGTCCGGGTGAGCGCGGCGCGGATGTGCGAAGGCATGTCGTCCGGCCCCTCTTCCTCGTGCTCGTAGTCGGCGCCTTCGGGCGCGAGCCGCGCCAAGAACGCTTCCAAATCCCGCCGCACGGCCGGGTCGGCGTTCTCCTGGACGACCAGCGAGGCGCTGGTGTGCTGTACACAAACGTTGCAGAGTCCGGTCCGGACACCGGCGGCGTGCACGACGCGGCGGACGGCGTCGGTCACGTCATGGAGACCTCGCCCGCCCGGCTCGACGCGGACCGATTCCTGGTGCATTTTCAAGCTGGCTCCCATCTCGGAGAGTGTGGAGCATCGACGCGGCCGCGGAGTCGCTCCTGGGGGCGGAAACGCCCCTTGTACTCCAGCGAAGGGCAGCCCTCGACGCGGTAACCGAGGTACACGTAGGAGAGCCGGCGATGCCGCGCGTATTCGATCGCGCGCAGCACGTTATACGTGCCGATCGAGAGATGGCTGCGGTCCGGATCGTAATAGCAGTACACGGCGGAGAGAGCGTGCGGAGTCTCGTCGGCGATGCCGATCCCCATCAGCTCCTCACCGTCCCAATAGGAGAACTCGCGCGCAGCGGCGTGCGGGAAGCAGAACTGCATGGCGTAGGACTCGACGCCGATGCGATCCGGCTTCCACCCACGCCTCGCTTCACGGCTCGTGTGCCAGCGGCGATAGAGCTCGAGGCGCTCGTCGTCGACCAGCGGCTCACCAACCTCGATCCGCAGATGGCTGCCGCGCCGGAGCACGCGGCGCAGGTTCGGTGAAGGCGAAAAGGTCGCAACCGGGACACGGACGGAGACGCACTCGTCGCAGGTCGCGCACACTGGGCGGAAGTAGACGGGGCCGAACCTGCGCCAGCCGCGCACGAGCAGATCGTCCAGCTCGGCCGGGCTGACGCCCGTCATCAGCATGGTCTCGGTCGTCGAGCTGATGCCTTCCAGATAGGGGCACGGCTCGGGCCCGGCGATCCGATGCTGCAACAGGCGCACGAGCACATTCTATCGCTACAATCGTGCGATGGATGGCCGGCCATGAACCTTCTGTTGCTCGGCCCGGAAGAGGTGCGTCCCGACGGGACCGCGCGGTTGTCGGGACGGCGGCTCGTGCATGCGCGCGAGATCCTGCGGCTGACGCACGGCGACACGCTGCGCGTCGGCGTGCTGGGGGGCGCGACGGGACTCGGGCAGGTGCTTCAGCTCGACGAGCGCGAGCTGGTGATCCTCACTTCGCTGACGGAGGCGCCGCCTGCGCGACCGGGGATCGATCTGCTGCTGGCGCTTCCCCGGCCGAAGGCGCTGCGGAGGATCCTTCCGTCGGCGGCTTCGCTCGGCGTCGACCGGATCGTACTGGTGAACGCGGCGCGGGTGGAGAAGAGCTACTTCGATTCCCCGGCGCTGGACCCGGAGGCGATGGGCGAGCTGCTCATGCTCGGCCTCGAGCAGGCGAGGGACACGCACCTGCCCGACGTCCTCGTCCGGAAGCGGTTCCGTCCCTTCGTGGAGGACGAGCTGGACGCGCTTTGGCCTCGGACCGCCCGCTTCGTCGCGCATCCCGCCGCGGAGATCGCGGCGTCCCGTGGAGCGGAGCGCGCCGTCGTTGCCATCGGGCCGGAGGGAGGATGGGTGCCGTTCGAGATCGACCTGCTCCGCGGGCGCGGCTTCACGCCGTTCACGCTCGGACCGCGGCCCTTGCGCGTCGAGGTGGCGTTGCCGTATGCGCTGGGGATGCTCAGGGCGCGGTGAGCCGGTCGACGATCAGTCCGTAGAAGCGCGCCGCTCCGCTGAACCGCCAGCCGAGGTGCGCCGAGCAGCTGCGGCAAAGCGAGACCTGCCAGGAGCATCCGGGGAACCAGCTCCAGTACGGAGATGGATCGCTCACCTCGGAGCAGCCGGCCGCCTCGGAGAATCCGGCAACGACGTATTCGATTCCCTCGGGGTTCACGAACGCCCGGGTCGCGGCGCCGTCGAGCGGGATGCGGTCGCGAGCGCGCGCCACCTCCGCGCCGCAGGATGCGCACCGCCACACCGGATCGGCGTCGGCCCGGGTCGCCCCGCCCGCCTGTTGTGCATCCTCGCGCAGCACGCCACGATTCTAACCGCTCGGGAACATCCTGACCTTTGACAGCGGTCGCGCTGAAAAGGGCAATCCCTCCGAACAGCGCAATCGCACGCAGATCGCGGGCGACAGTCATGGCATCCTCCGGCGCAGCACCAACGGAAAGAGAATGAATTTCAAGAGGGCGCGACGCAAGGGTTGCAGGAGCTCCTCCTGTGTCGCATGGGTTGCGCGGTGAGGCGCCTGCTCCCGTCGACCGCGACGCCCGATGCTCCGCGCCTGATCGCGACGCGCGCGGCCCGCGGATTCGCCGACGGCATCGCCAGCGTCCTGCTCGCAAGCTACCTGTCGCGTCTCGGCTTCACGCCTCTGCAGATCGGGGCCATCGCCACGGCTACCCTCTTCGGGTCGGCGCTGCTGTTGCTGTCGGTCGGCCTGCTCGGCCATCGCTTCCCGCGCCGCGGAGTGCTGTTCGCTTCCGCGATCCTGATGTGTCTGACCGGCATCGCGTTCTACCTCGCCACGGACTTCTGGGCGCTGCTCCTGGTGGCGTTCGTGGGAACGCTGAACCCATCGTCCGGGGACGTGACCCTCTTCCTTCCCACCGAGCAGGCCGTGCTCGCCGAGGCGGCCGCGCCGGCCGACCGGACCGCGCTCTTCGCCTGGTACAACCTCGCCGGTGCGCTCGCCGGCGCCCTTGGCGCGCTCGCGGCCGGACTGCCGGACGCGCTCTCGCCGGCATCCGCGGGACAGGCGGAACGCGGCGCTTTTCTCGTCTATGCCGCGTTCGGTGCCTTCTCGGCGCTCGCCTACCGCAAGCTCTCCCCGGCGCTGGAGCCCCCGCCTGCGACACGCGCGCCGCCGCTGCACAAGTCGCGCGGCGTCGTGCTGCAGCTCGCGGCGCTCTTCTCGGTCGACTCCTTCGGCGGCGGATTCGTCGTGCAGTCCATCCTCGCCCTCTGGCTGTTCCGGCGATTCGACGTTCCGGTGAGCCAGGCCGGCGCCATCTTCTTCGCCGTCAACGTCCTCGGCGCCTTCTCCCAGCTCGTCTCCGCGCGCATCGCCGCGCGGATCGGCCATGTCCGGACCATGGTCTTCACGCACCTGCCGTCGAACGCCTTCCTGCTGCTCGCCGGCGTGATGCCGACGCTGCCGCTGGCGGCCTTCTTCCTGCTCCTGCGCGCCATGCTCTCGCAGATGGACGTGCCCGCCCGGCAGGCCTACGTGATGGCGATGGTCCCGCGCGAGGAGCGCGCGGCGGCGGCCAGCGTCACCAACGTCCCGCGCAGCCTCGCCGCGGCGGTGGCACCGCTTCTGGCCGGCGCTTTGCTACAGAAAAGCGCATTCGGCTGGCCGCTCGTCTGCGCCGGCCTCCTGAAGGCGGGCTACGACCTTGTCCTGTACGTGAAATTCGCCCAACGAAAGCCGCTGGAGAACCACCCGCCGACCTGCTAAGGAGGGCCACTTTCCTGGAGGCAGAGCGTCGATGAAGCGGATTCTGGTGACCGGTGCGGTGGGGCAAATCGGCTCGGAGCTGACGCTCGCGCTCCGCGACCGTTACGGCGGCGACGCGGTGGTCGCGAGCGACGTCCGGATGCCCCAGGACCCGTCGCTGCGCGACGGTGGCCCCTTCGAGTTCGTCGACTGCATGGATCCGCATCACCTCACGCGCGTGATGCAGATCCATCGCGTGGACACCATCTACCATCTCGCCGCCCTTCTCTCCGCGGTCGGCGAGCAGCGCCCGCTTCAGGCCTGGCAGCTGAACGTGAACGGACTGGTCAACGTGCTGGAGGCGGCGCGGCAGTACAAGTGCGCGCTCTTCTTCCCCAGCTCCATCGGCGCCTTCGGACCGGACACGCCGCGCAAGCGGACTCCCCAGGTCACCATCCAGCGTCCCACCACCATGTACGGCGTCACCAAGGTGGTGGGCGAGATGCTCTGCGAGGACTACCACCGGCGCTTCGCCATGGACACGCGCGGGCTGCGCTTTCCAGGACTCATCTCGTACCAGACGGAGCCCGGAGGCGGCACCACCGACTACGCGGTGGAGATCTTCCGCCAGGCTCTCCAGCACGGCGTCTACACCTGCTACCTGCGCGCAGATGCCCGGCTGCCGATGATGTACATGCCCGACGCCATCCGCGCGATGATCGAGCTGATGGAAGTCGAGCCCGCCCGGCTCATCCACCGCAATGCGTACAACCTCGGCGCGGTCGACTTCACGCCCGCGGAGATCGCCGAGGCGATCAAGAAGCGGATTCCCGCCTTCCACATCGAGTACGCCGTCGATCCCCGGCGGCAGGCCATCGCGGATTCCTGGCCGGAATCGGTCGACGACAGCGCAGCGCGCGAGGAATGGAAGTGGGCGCCACGCTACGGCCTCGACGCGATGGTCGACGACATGCTGCAGAAGATGCACTGAGGGACCCATGCCGCTGGACAAGCTCCTCGAGGATCTGAAGGCGCAGCTCGCTCACCTCGAAGCCGCAGGCACCGCCAAGGCCGACGAGCAGGTCGTGGTCGCGGTGAAGCCGCCACAGACCGGACGCGGTCCTCGCTTCCTGCTGGAAGATTTCGGCGACCGCGAGTTCATCCGGATGAACTCGAACTCCTATCTCGGGCTTTCCTTGCGCAGCGAGCTGATCGAGGCGGAACAGGACGCTGCCGAGGCATACGGCGTCGGGCCCGGCGCCGTCCGGTTCATCAGCGGCACCTACGAGCCGCATGTGGAGCTGGAAGTCGCGCTGGCCGAGTTTCACGGCCGCCCGGCTTCGATGGTCGCCGGATCCGCCTACACGGCGGTGGCGGGCGTCCTCTTCAGCCTCTCCACGTCCGAGACGGTGTTGGTCTCCGACGAGCTGAACCACAATTGCATCGTCAACGGGATGAAGCTCGCCCCCAACAAGGCCCGCAAGGTGTATGGCCATCTCGACCTGCGCGCGCTGGAGCAGCGGCTCGAGGAATCGATCGGCCAGGCCGAAGGCGCGCTGGTCATCACCGACGGTGTCTTCAGCATGCGGGGCGACCATGCGCCGGTGGATCGCATCGCCGCTCTCTGCCGCAAGTACGATCCGCGGTTTCCGCGCGGATGCGTCCTGGTCGTCGACGATTCCCACGGCGTGGGGGGATTCGGGACCACCGGCCGCGGCACCGAGGAGGTGACCGGCGGCCGCGCCGACGTGCTCGTCGGGACGCTGGGGAAGGCGATGGGCGTCAACGGCGGATACATCGCGACGGACGCGCCGCTGATCCGCTGGCTGCGCGAGAAAAACCCCTTCTACATCTACTCGAACCCGATCGCGCCCGGCGAGGCGGCCGCGGCGCTGGCGGCATTGGAGCTGATCCGCAGTCCGCAAGGCGTCGCCCTTCTCTCGCACCTGCGGGCGATGACGCAGCGGTTCCGCGACGGCCTCGTCCGCGTCGGATTCGAGACCATTCCCGGGCAGCATCCGGTGGTGCCGCTCATGGTGCGCGACACCGAGCGGACCGGCGCTTTGGTCCGCTTCCTCCGCGAAAACGGTGTGCTGGCGACCGGTCTCAACCATCCGGTCGTGCCCCGCGGCGAGCAACTCATCCGCTTCCAGGTTTCGGCGGATCACACCGAAGCGGACATCGACGCCGTGCTCTCCGTGCTGTCACGGTTCAAATAGCGCGACGGGAGTCCAGAGGCGTTTGCGACGGGCGATGCGCTGGTCCGGTGTCTCGCCTTCGTAGGAGACGCTCTGCGGCCGCCGGTCGAAGGCCGGATCGCGGAACACGTTGGCATTCAGCACCGCCCAGGCCCTGTCGCCTTCACGCATCATCGCCGCGCAGTACACGCCGCAGCGTGCGCACACGACCATCTCCGCCGTGCGCAGTCCGAAGACGTAGCGGGAGACCAGCGACTGATCCTGGATGCCGACCCGCGCGCGCCCCGCCGGGTCCGAGATCGTGCGGGCGCCATGCCGGCGGCAGAAGCTGCAGTCGCAGGCGCGCAGCGGAAGCTCGCGCGGGTCTTGCTCCGTCTCGAGCACGATCGCAATGTTGCCGCAGTGGCAGGTTCCTTCGAGTTTCGCGCTCAAGCCCCGCCGGAAGGTGACGGCTGGCTGCACGAGGTCAAGTACGACGGCTACCGGATCGGCTGCCGCATCCAGCGCCGGGCGGTAACCCTCTGGAGCCGGCGCGGCAACGACTGGACCCGCGACTTTCCCGAGATCGTCGCGGCGGCAAAGGCGCTGAAAGCGCGCAGCGCGCAGATCGACGGCGAGATCGCCGTCCTGCTTCCGGACGGCCGCACCAGCTTCCAGGCCCTGCAGAAATCGCTCGCCGGGGAGCGGCAGGGCGAGCTCGTCTACTTCGTCTTCGATCTCTTCGAGCTGGACGGCGTCGACGTCTCGCGCGAGCCCCTGGAGGCCCGCAAGGAAGCGCTCCGCAGAATCGTTCCCGACGCCGGGCCGATCCGGTTCTCCCGCCACTGGGCGGGCGGCGGAGGCAAGGTCTTCCGCGAGGCGTGCAGGCTCGGCTTCGAGGGACTGGTTTCGAAGCGCCGTGACCAGGCGCATCGAGCGGGGCGCAGCCCGGGATGGCTCAAGTCCAAGTGCGTGCTGCGGCAGGAGCTCGTCATCGGTGGATTCACCGAGCCGTCCGGCTCGCGCGAAGGGATCGGGGCGCTCCTCGTCGGACTCTACGAGAACGACAGGCTCCGGTTTGCCGGCAAGGTCGGCACGGGCTTCACGCAGGCTTCCTCGCGCGCGCTGCGCAAGAGACTCGATTCGCTGCGGACGTCGGCGTGCCCGTTCGAGCCGCCTCCTCCCGGATGGCTGGGCCGCAGCGCACGATGGGTGCAGCCGCGTCTGCTCGCGGAAGTGACGTTCACCGAGTGGACAGAGGGCGGTCACGTCCGCCATCCCTCCTTCCAGGGCTTGCGCGAGGACAAGCCGGCGCGGCAGGTCAAGCGCGAGCGCACCGAGGTACGCGGCATCGGCCTCAGCCACGCCGCTCGGATCGTGTATCCGGCGCAGCGCTACACGAAGCTCGACCTCGCGCGCTACCACGACGCCGTCGCCGAGCATGAGCTGCCGCACCTGCGCGGCCGGCCTCTGACGCTGGTCCGCTGCCCGAAGGAGATCGGCGACGGGTGCTACTTCATGAAGCATTCCAAGGTGTGGGCACCGGAGGCGCTCCGGCGCGTGCGCATCCAGGAAAAGACCAAGCTCGGCGAGTACCTGATCGCGGACACCGCCGAGGCGGTGATCGCGCTGGCGCAGATGGACGTGATCGAGATCCACACCTGGAACAGCCGCGACGACGACATCGAGCGGCCGGACCGCATCGTGATCGACCTCGATCCCGGCCCTGACGTGGCCTGGCGCGAAGTGGTGGCGGGAGCGCGGCTGGTGCGCGACGCGCTCGCCGTCGCGGGCCTGCGCAGTTTCGTCAAGACCACGGGCGGCCGTGGGTTGCACGTGGTGGTCCCCCTCGCGCGCGAGCGCGACTGGAGCGAGTGTCTCGCCTTCTCGCGAGCATTCGCGGAAGCGGTGGAGCGGCAGCATCGGAAAGGGTTCACCACGCAGTACGCAAAGGCGGGGCGAGAGCGGAAGATCCTCCTCGACTACCTGCGTAACAATCGAACGAACACGTCGATCGCGGCGTTCTCCCCTCGCGCTCGGAACGGCGCGCCCGTGTCGCTGCCGATCGGCTGGGACGAGCTGACACCGCGCCTCGACCCCGGCCGGTTCAACATCGAATCGGTGGCGGCGCGCCTCGGAGAGGATCCCTGGAAGGAGTATTGGCGGCTCCGCCAGAAGCTGACGGCGACGGGGGTTCGCGCCGTCGTCAGCCTATAGCGGGCTGCGCAGCACGGGATCCCCCGCGAGCTCTTCGCCGCGCCCGCGCAGCATGGCGACCAACGTTCCTTCGTGCAGGGCGCGAAGCGGAGGGCCGGGATCCGGAAAGCCGGCCGGCAACGGCCATTGCGCAGGCTCCACCGGGCGGCGGGGGATGGATTTCCCCGCTCGGAGCGCCTTCACCTCCTGGGCGTCGACGTGGACCGAAGCGCACCAGGGAAACAAGGCGGCGCCGACAACGGCGATTCGTTGGCCCGGCGCCGGATCTTCCCAGGGCCCGACGGAGACGCGACGGAGCGCGGTCAGGTGTGCGCGAGCGCCGGTCGCGCGGCCGAGATCGCGGGCCAGCGAGCGCACGTAGTAGCCGCCGCCGCTGACCAGGAAGAGCGTGCTCGACTCCGGCAGCCGATGCGACAGCCACCGCGCCTCGTGCAGGTAGACGCGCGAAGGTGGCAGCTCGACCGGCTCGCCGCGATGCGCCTTGCGGTAGGCCCGCTCGCCGTCGATGCGCTTGTTGCTCGTCGGTGGAGGCACCTGGTCCCGCCATCCGACGAACTCTGCAAGAGCGCCGTCCAGGCGCTCCGCCGTGAGACGCCGACCCTGGCCTCGCGCCACCACGCGACCGAGCAGGTCGCCGTTGTCCGTCTCGCTTCCCCAGGCGACGGTGGCCACGTAGGTCTTCGGGATCGGGTGCAGCAGATCCATCAGCCGCGTCGCCTGGCCGGCGAGAAGCAGGATGAGCCCTTCGGCGAACGGGTCCAGAGCGCCGCCATGGCAGACCGGCAGCTTGTCCCGGCGGATGCCGGCGGCGCGGACCTCCTCCATGAACGACTGCACCAGGGAGAAACTGGTCTGACCGACCGCCTTGTGGACGAGATGGACGCCCGGCGTCTTCATCGGCCGGCGATCGGGGGCAGATCCCGGAGGCGTCTCCAGAAGGCCAGCGTCTCGCCGGCAGCCCGACGGGGGGTGAAGTCCAGTGCGCGTTCCCGCGCCGCGCGGCCGAGCTGTCGCGCCCGACCGAGGTCGCCGAGGAGCTCGCCCAGCGCGAGGGCGATCGAGCGGGCGTCTTCGGCCGCGACGGGGCGACCTGTTTCGCCCACCAGCTCCCTCGGAGCTCCATCGCTCCCGGCGACGACCGGCACACCGCACGCCATTGCCTCGAGCACGCCGCGGCAGCCGCCGTCGTTCCCCTCGCGCAACCAGACCGCGACGTCGAGAGCGCGATAAGCCTGCACCAGCCCCGGCCCGCGAAGGTACCCGACGAAGACGGCGCGCGAGAGCCCGAGCTCGCGCGCGAGTGCCCGGAGCGGCGCCTCCTCCTCGCCGCGCCCGACGATCACGAGCCATGCCTGCGGCACTTCACGCTCGACGTGCGCGAACGCCTGCAGCAGCGCCGCATGGCCTCGGTCTGGCTTCATGCGCGCGACGATGCCGGCGAGCGGGGCGTCCAGCGGGATACCCCATTGGCTGCGCAATTCGCGAGCGTTGCCGGGCGAAAACCAATGCGCGTCGACCGCTGCCGGTACGTGCGCGACGCGGCGCTCGTCGAGCCCGAGCGCGAGCAGCGCATCCCGGTACTTCGCGCTGTGGACCACGACGCCGTCCGTCCTGCGCAGGAACCAGAGGCGCCGTCCGAGCGCGCCCGCGGTCACGTCCGCCCGCCGCTGCGCGGCGCGGATGACGCGCAGCTCGGGATTCCGCCCCCGACGCGCTGCCCACAACGCGAGCGAGTGGTCGTGCGCAAACGCGGCGTGAAAGACGTCGTATCGGCGTTCCCGTGCGAAAGCGGCGAGTCGCGCGGAATCGTGGATCAGATCGCGCAGGCGTACCTTCCTCGACAGGCGCAGCCCGGTCTCCCAGGGAACGCCGGCGTGGGCGAGGTGCTCCCCGAGGTTCTCGCCGGATCGCACGGTGTCTCCCGCAAATCGTGCGTCGAGGCCTTGCCCGCGCAGCTCGCGGGCCAGCGAGATCAGGCCCTCCACGGGCCCCGTCCGCGACGAGCTCGAGACCATGAGGAGCGGGGCACGCGGCCAGCTCACGCCGAGAGCAGCGGCAGGCGTCCCGCGGAGAGCAGCGGCAGAAGGGCCGCCCAGGCGCGCTCCTCCCCGAGGTCGAGCATGCAGCGGAAATGGCCGCGCGGGCAGCGGCGTCTTCCGAAGAAGGAACACGGCGCGCAGGGAACCTTGGCGAAGAGGACCTCGTGGCCGTGAAAATCGAACATCGTCGGATCCGTCGATCCGAAGAACGCCAGCGTCGGAACGCCGAGAGCGCGCGCCATGTGCATCGGGCCGCTGTCGTTCGCGACGAACGCGGTGCAGCGCGCGATGAAACCCCCGAGGCCGCGCAGGTCCAGCTTGCCGGAGAGATCGACCGCGCCGGGAGCGCCGCGCACCACTGTCTGCGCCAGCTGCGCTTCCGCCGCGCTCCCCTGGACCGCCACCTGCAGCCCTCGTTCCAGGGCGCGGCGTGCCAGACCGGCGAAGCGCTCCGCCGGCCAGCGTTTGGTGGCCCAGTTTGCTCCAGGCGAGAGTCCGACCAGCGGCAGCGAAGGGTCGAGGCCCGTCTTGCGCAGCACGCCGTCCGCGACCGCGAGATCCTCGGGCCCGAGCACGTACTGCAGCTTTCCCTTGGGCAGCGGACGCCCGACGAGCTCCTCGACGGCGGCGTGGTAGCGGTCGGCAAAGAGCATCGACGCGTGGTAGGGGCGCAGCGCGAGCTTGACGGGAAGCGTGTCGCGGAAGTCGCGCTTGTGCCACACCACCTTCCGGACTCCGGGCAAGAGCGCGCGCAGGATCCGGCTGCGGATCTTGGCGTGGAGGTCCAGCACCACCGTCGGCTGCACGGCGCGCAGGCGTCGCACGTACGAAAGAGGCCCCTCCCCGTCGCGCAGCGCGATCACGTCGTCGACGTCCGGATTGTGCTCGACCAGATGGGCGAGCCTCTCCTTGATGGCGTACACGATGCGCGCTTCCGGCCAGGCTTGGCGGAGGGCGCCGATGGCGGGCGCGGTCAGCACCACGTCGCCGACGGCGCTGAACCGCAGCACCAGTACCGTCTGGGTCACGCCGCCCCTGCCAGCAGATGGTAGGGCGCGGGCCTGCGGCAA
Source organism: Deltaproteobacteria bacterium (assembly GCA_005879535.1). NCBI lineage: Bacteria > Pseudomonadati > Myxococcota > Myxococcia > Deltaproteobacteria bacterium. Next base: position 16,805 of record VBKI01000006.1, read on the forward strand.
TTGCGCAGGGGGATGAGGAAGGTATCGACGAGCGCGTGCTGCCCCTCGATACAGGCGTGCGATACGCCGTCCGTCAGCACCATCCACGCCGACCAGGGCGCGAAGGAGAACCGTTCGTAGGGTGGCTGCTGGAACGACGGCGTGTCCTTCATCCAGTTATGGAACCGCCGCATGCGGCGATCGTAGGGCGAGCTGTCGATCACCCGCGCCATCGGAAACGCCTTGCCCGCCACGTTGAGCAGACTCGTGAGCACGCGTTCCGGCAACGCCGGCTCCAGCGCGCCTTTGCCGACGCCGGCGTCCTCCGCGTGGCGGTGGAACAGTTCCTCGAACGTCCCCTTGCTGATCCAGACCCGGGCCCGCGACGGGTTCAGGTTGACGAAGAAGCGCAGGATGCGATCGCCGTGGGTCGCGCCGTAGGCGCCCGCGTCCACGTGGACGAGCTCGTTGCTCGCGTGTGGCGAAAGGCCGCGGCCCCGTTCCTCCACGGGGCGGAAGCTGGAGGTCCCGGGCGTCCAGCCGCGGGTGAAGCCGGGCATGGCGCGCCCGAGGAATTCCCGCACCTGGAACCAATGCTCGCGCAGGACCCTCTGCGCGCGGTCGCGCACCAAAGCGGGCGCCTGGATGCCCGCCAGCTTCTCCGCGCCGGGGTAGTAGCTGACGTTCTTGCGACGGAGGAATGGGGACAGACCCTCGCGGAGAAACCCCTGATCATCCGGCGCTGGAAGCGGTATCGGGCACTTCGTGAAGTGAACGATGCGGCCCTGCTCCAGCGCGTCCGCCCAATCGCCGCGGTCGGCCTCGTGCAACATGAAGCGCGGGAAGCTAGCACAGCCGCGCCGCTCTGCGTCGAGAAAATATTCAGTATCGCGGGCAAAATCTGCTGCGCTCGCGCTGGCTCCATGCCCGGTCATCGGCGTAGCATCCGCGCCATGAATATCCGCCCCATCCTCATCGGCGCAGGCGTGGTTGCCTTTGGCGGTTACGCCCTCTACGACTATTACGGCCCGGAATCCAAGCACGCGCGAGAGCTGAAGGAAATCGAGCAGCTCGAGCCGGATCTGAAGCCGCCGGACTGCTTTCCGAAGAGCTTGAACGCGAAGCTCTTCGCCGTCGCCATCCAGCGCGATCGCCGTCCCAAGGCCGAGGTGCTCGACGACGTCGTCCGCCGTTCTGCGATCAAGCACGACTGCATCCGGGGCAACGATCCCAGGACCGTGCAGCGGGTCGTCAAAGCGCTGGAGAGCTCCGGCGTGCCGGTGTACGCCGAGGTCCTCGAGAAGTGCCCCGTGGTGAAGGACGAGTATCCCGTCTACAGTTGCTTCGCGCTCGACGCGCTCTATGCCGAGGGCAGCAAGGGCTCCATCGCCGCGATGGAGACCGCGCTCGCCAACAAGGACAAGGCGCGCAAGAACGTCTACCTGGGTGCTCTCTACAGATTGATGAGCACGAAGGGGTGGAAGACGACCCCGCAGCTCGCGCAGATGTTGCCCGCGGAGACCGACTGGGAAGCGAAGCAGCTGATCATCGAATACGTCCGTCATCACCGCGATGCTGCGGCGAGGGCGGATCTGCAGGCGGCGTACGACAAGGAGCCCGAGCTGCAGGAAAAGGGCCTGATCAAGGCGGCGCTGCTGGAGATCGACAATCCCGGCAAGTGCGTCGTAAACGACGAGGGCCGTGCCGAGAGCGGCGTCTGCCGCTACACCTGCACCGACACCAATCGCTGGTTCGGCGTCCCCAAGCCGAAGACGGGCTGCGCGCTGGTCACTGATCCGCCCGCAGAAGCGCAGCAGAAACAGGGCGCGGCGCCGATCAACTCCGCTACGCCCACCGCCGCGGGAGCGGCGAAGTAGTTGCCGAGTGCGGCGCGCATGCGCGTCGCGGTCATCGGTCACGTCGAGCACGTCACGCTGGGGCGCGTTCCGGCCGTTCCGCGCCCCGGCGATATCGCCCATCTCGAATCGCCGCGCTCGTTTCCTGGTGGCGGCGGCGGCGTGGCGTTCTTCCAGCTCACGCGGTCGCCGGCAGAGGTCCTGCTGTACACCGCCGCCGGCGACGACGATGCCGCGGCGCAAGTGCTGGAGCGCCTTTCGCGCACCGGCGCGCGGATCTTCTCCGCGCGGCGGCCGCAGGCGCACACTCGCGACGTCGTGATGATCACGCCCGACGGCGAACGGACCATCGTGGTGGTCGGCGAGCCCTTGCATCCGCAGCGCACCGATCCCCTGCCTTGGGAGGCGCTCGGCTCGTGCGACGCTGCGTACTTCACCGCGCAGGATCCCGCCGCCCTGGTGGCCGCGCGATCGGCGCGCCTGCTGGTGGTGACCGCCCGCCGGCGGCCGGCCCTGCTCCGCTCCGGAGCCCGCGCCGATGTCGTCGTCGGCAGCGCCCTCGATCCCCGAGAGGCGTGCTCGCTGGACGATTTTCCTGCCGGGCAAAGACCGGAAGCCCTCGTGCTCACCGAGGGCGCAACTGGCGGGACCGTGCACACAGCGCGAGGACCGCAGCGCTTCCCGGCGCCGCCTCGGAAGCCGGAAGGCGGCGGGGCATACGGCGCCGGCGACAGCTTCGCCGGGGCGCTGACGTATTTTCTCGCCGTTGGCGTTCCGGTGCATGAGGCCTGCGTCCGAGCCGGACCGTATGGCGCAGCGGTCCTCGGCGCGCTCGACCCGCTCGAGGCGCAGCTCGAGCTCGCGGCCTAGGCCTGGCGCATTGGTGTATGGGGCGGTCTGACAGCCCGAGCCGCATGCGCCCGATGCGAGCGCGCTCGTTCCACTCGACCTCCGGATCGAGTACGCGATCGTTCCGAAGCAATGCGTTCGATCTCGCGGCGCAATGGGCTTAGTCCCGGCGCGCATCAGCCGCGGCGCGTGTTCCCGCGGCGGAACCCCAGAATTCGCCGAGGATGTGATTGACCGCTTCCGGCTCCTCCATCGACGAGGTGTGCCCCGCTCGTGGAAGGCGGACGAACTTCGCCCCTGGAATCTGCGCCGCAAGCCGTATCGAGCGCGCGGGAACGACGGCGGTGTCTTCCTCTCCGGAGACGACCAGCACAGGGGCGCGAATGCTCGCGAGCTCCTGCGGGCTGACCGGTCTTCGTGAGAGGACGCCGTCCAGAGCGCGCCGCATTCCCGTCAGATCGTTCCCGATCAGCTCGCCCCCGAACGCTTCGCGCAGCGCCGCGCGCCCGGGGTCGGAGCGAAAGGTCCGCCCGAACATGATCTTCGTCACCGCCGGCACGAATGGTCGGATGGTGAGGAAGCGCGCGAGAAAGCTCATCGCCGAATACTTCAGCGCGTTCCGCCACGGTTCCGCGTCCGCCGCCGTCTCCATCAACGCCAGCGAGCGCACCAACTCCGGCCGCCGTGCGGCCAACCGCATCCCCACGAATCCGCCCATCGACAGGCCCACGAAATGGACCGGCGCAATTCCCAGCTGCGCAATGAGCGCGGCAGCGTCGTCGGCGAGCGTGTCCATGTCGTAGCCGCCTTCGGTCAACTCGCTCCGGCCCTGGCCGCGGTGGTCCCACGCGACGCAGCGGAAGCGATCCCGGAACGCCGCCAACTGGAAGCGCCACATCGAGACGCTCGAGAGCAACCCGTGCGAGAAGGCGATCGCCGGTCCCGTTCCGCCGGTATCTTCGACGTGCAGGTCGACGCCCCGGACCTTCACGGCGTCTCGCCGCGCAGCAGGTACCGCTGGATCTTGCCCGTGGCGGTCTTCGGCAGCTCCTTCACGAAGTGGATCTGCTTCGGCACCATGTAGCCGGCGCAGCGCGAGCGGACGTGCTGGCGGAGCTCTTCGGCGAGCTCGGGCGTTTCCGGGCGGCCTTCGGTGAGGACGACGTGCGCCTGGGGCCGCAGCAGGCCGCCGTCTGCCCGCGGTGTGACCGCCGCCTCGAGCACGGCCGCGTGCGAGACGAGGGCCGCCTCGACGTCCGTCGGCGATACCCACTCCGCGCCGGCCTTGAACATGTCGTCGGAGCGGCCCACGTAGTGGAACTCGCCGTCCTCCGTCTGCCGGAACTTGTCGCCGGTAAAGAACCACTCGCCGCGCATCTTGGAGCGGGTCTGCTCGAGACGGTTGAAGTACATCGTCGCAGTGCTCGGGCCGCGCACGATCAGGTCGCCGGTCTCGCCGCGCGGAACCTCCGCGCCGTTCTCATCGATGATCCGGACCTCGTATCCGTCGACGGGCTTCCCCGTGGAGTCGGGCTTGGCCTGGCCTCTCCGCGGCGACACGTAGATGTGCAGCACTTCCGTGGACCCGATGCCGTCGAGGATCTCGGTGCCGAAGCGGGTCTTCCATCGCGTGAACAGCTCGCCGGGCAGCGGCTCGCCGGCCGAGACGCAAAGGCGCAGGGAAGAGAGATCGTGCGTCACGTCCTTCTGCGCAAGCATGGCGGCGTAGAGCGTCGGGACTCCGTAGAAGACGGTCGGCTTCGCCTCCTGCAGGATCCGGTACGTGACGTCCGGAGTCGGCCGGTCCGGAGCCAGCACCGTGCTCGCCCCGACCCAGAACGGAAACACCAGACCGTTCCCGAGGCCGTATGCGTGGAACAGCTTGCTGGCGGAGAAGCAACGATCCACAGCGGACAAGCCCAGCACTCCGCGTGCATAGAGCTCGCAGCAATGCGGCCAGTCCTGGTGCGCGTGCACCGCCGCCTTCGGGCGCCCGGTGGACCCGCTGGTCCACAGCCAGAACGCGGGCTCGTCGCGCCTGGTGGCCGCCGCCGTCACCTTTTGCGCCGGAGTGTCCGCGACCCACCGCTCGAAGCTGCGATCGCCGCTCTCGCCGACGACCAGGATGCGCTCGAGGGCGCTCGTCCCGGAGAGCGCCGGCTCGACGCGCTCGATGCACGCCC
>VBKI01000007.1 GCA_005879535.1 Deltaproteobacteria bacterium
TGAACCAGCGACCACTTGCACCCCAAGCGGTCCCGAACGGGCGCGCCGCCGCAGTGGCTGGTGGAACCGCACGAGGGGCACGGCTTCTACGGCGAGGGCGCGCGCGAGCGGATGTACGCGGCGGTGCTCGACTTCCTGCGCGCGAACACGGCGGCTCAGCGCGAGGTCAGGTAGCGGATGTCCCAGGTGTCGTCCGGCTGCAGCACGCAGTCGCCGGCTCGAGCGATTACTCTTCGAGCGCCGCGCGAGGTTCGACGCGCGCGGCGGCCACTGCAGGAACGAGGCTGGCTGCCAACGACACTCCCGCGATCACGACGATCGACGCTAACACCGTCACCAGATCGAACGGCGACACCCCGAACAGCAGATGCCGCAGGCCGAGCCCCGCCGCCACGGTGAGCCACAGGCCGACCGCGATCCCCACCGCGGCGAGCTTGAGCCCTTCGGCGAGAACCAGCTGCAGGATCTCATGGGTGCCCGCGCCGAGCGCGCGGCGCACGGCGAACTCCTGCCGCCGCTGCTGCACGCTGTACGCGATCACTCCGTAGACGCCGACGATGGTGAGCAGCAAGGCCACCATGCCGAAGCTCTCCATGAATCGCGTGACGAATCGTGCGTTCGATGCGCTCGTCGCGACGAGATCGTCGATCGTTCGCGCGTGCGCGATGGGAATCGTGGGATCGGCTGCGGCAATCGCGCGCTGAATCGACGGCATCAGCGCGGACGTTTGCAGATTCGAACGAACGACGAACTGCATGGTGCCAAACGTGAGATAGGGATTCTGCGTGTACGGCACGATCATTTCCGGCCGCGGCGCCTCGGTCAGTGCGTACCGCTTCATGTTCCCCACCACGCCGATCACCGTCATCCACGGAAACGGCCGCCGGTCGTGCGGCCCCCCGACATGAAGGCGTCTGCCGACGGCGTTCTTGCCGGGCCACAGCCAGGCGGCCATCGACTCGTTGACGATCACCACCGGCAGACCGTCGGTCCGGTCGGCATCCGAGAAATCGCGCCCGGCGAGCATCGTCGCGCCGAGCGCGCGAATCATCCCCTGGCTCGCAACCGTGAATTGCGCAATCGGCGATAGCGCGTCGGGCGGCAGCGAAGGCAGCTCACCCTCCGGCGTGAAGACGGACGCCTGCTGCTCGCCGCTCAGCGGAAGCGGCTTGCCGATGCCCGCGGCCGACACGCCCGGCAGCGCACGAATGTTGTCGAGCGCAGCGCCCAGGAATCGAACCGCGGCGGCGTGTTCCATGCCGGTGTTGAATGCGCGTTCGGGATAGCGGATAGGCGGGAGCGAAACCTCGAAGGTCGCGCCGTGCACGGCGTCGAACCCGAGCTTCGCGCTCATCTGCTGCGAGAGGCTTCGGACGAGCAGCCCTGCGCTCGCCACCAGCACGAGCGATCCCGCGAGCTCACTCACGATCAGCGCGCGGCGCGCCTTGCCCGAAATGCCCCTCGTGCCCGTGCCGCGTCCGCCGCTCCGCAGCGTGGTCATCAGATCCGCACCACCGCCAAAGAGCAAGGGGAGGATGCTCACCGCGATCGCCGCGATGACCATGACGCCGAGCGCCGCCGCGGCGAAACGCGCGTCGAATGCGAGCTCCGCGGCGCGAGGCAGTTGGGCTGCGCCATACGCGCGCAGCAGCCCGATCCCCGCGCTTCCCGCCGCGATACCGGCCGCGCCGCCCGCGGCCACGAGCAGCACGACTTCGGCCATCACCTCTCCCGCGAGGCGGAGTCTCGTGGCGCCCAGCGCCGCTCGCATGGCAACCTCCCGTCGCCTGATCTGCAGTCGCGCGAGGAGGAGCTGCGCGGTGTTCACGCACGCAATCAAGAGCACGAGCGCCACGCCGCCGATGAGGCTCATGAGCATCTGCGTCACGTCGCCCACCACCTGCCGGCGCAGCGGCACGAGCAGTGCGCGCGGGTGGGAGTTCTTCACCACGGGAATCGAGCGTTCGACCACAGCCATCACTCGATCCATGTCCTGGCGCGCCGCAAAATGCGTTGTTCCCGCCCTGAGGCGCCCCACTATCGCCAGGTCCGCAATCCCTTCCGATGGGGGCTTGAGCGGGACCCACAACTCCGGCATCGCCGCGAACTGAAAGTCACCCGGCATCTCCGACCCGCGCGGAAACGCGAACCCTGCGCGGGCGACACCTATGACGGTGTACAACTCGCCGTTCAGCGTGAGCACTCGGCCGATGATGCTCATGTCCGCGCCGAACCGGCGCCGCCATAGCGCGTCGCTCAGCACCACGACGTGATCGTCGCCAGGTGTCTCGTTCGCGCGCTCGAAGAAGCGGCCCATCGCCGCCGTCACGCCGAGCGCCTGAAAGAACTCCCCCGTGGCCGCCACGCCGTCGAGACGTTCCGGCGCCGTGGAATCGCCGAGGTTGAGCGACGCGCCGCGAAACGCCGCGATCGACTCGAACGCCTTCGTGTTGTCACGGATGATGCTGAACACCGCGCCGTGCGTGGGCTGTTCGGGAACGCCGAGATTGGCGTCGGGATACGAACCCCAGAGCATCTCGATGCGATCCGGATCTCCGTACGGCAGCGGCTTGAGCAGGATGGTTGAGACCACGCTCAGCATGAGCGCGGAAGCGCCGATGCCGATGGCGAGCGTGAGCACGCTCATGACCGCGAAGAGCGGCGCGTGCCGGAGGCGGCGCGCGGCATGGAGCAGGATGTGAACTGTATTCTCCATTCAGCCGAGAGGATAACAGCAATTGCGGGGCCGTAGGACATCCCGCCGATCCGGTTCGACGAGCTACATTCCGTCTCCCCGTGAGTGGCCGCAGCTTGCTCGAAGACTACGCGCCGCGGCCCCAGACCGGCTGCGCAGGGACCTCCGCACCTCATGCTATCTCACTGTCTTGCGGCAGCTTCGGCGCCTACGCGGCGTTGCAGAGCGCCATTCTCGCGCCCGACCTGTTCCGTAAGCGGCACGAACCGGACGACGCCTTCTTCACGGACCCAAACGCCGTCAGGAACCACGCAATGAAAATGAACGTTCAGGTTGAGCGCGCTGCCGAAGCGCTGCACGAAGGTGACCGCGCCCGTTCGGGTGCCGCGAACTCCCATCCGGCGCGCGCGTAGCCGCTGCCGGGCAGAACGCAACGAGCAGCTCGTCGCCGCACGCGATGGAGCGGACGCGAGCGAAGCCGTGGGCGAGAATGCCGCAGCGCAGGGATCGCTCGAACTCGGCCACGACGAAGCGGGGCAGCCCGCTCCCATCCTGCTCCATCTCCGCGAGGAAGGTCTTGAGGTGCGCCCGAACCGTCTCGTGCAGGAGCGACTTCTCCGGCCCGCGGCGGCGGTAGCTCGAGACTCCAGCGACGGATTTGCCGTCGCTCTCCTTGCCCTCCTGTGTGCGGCGGAGCTGCCTCGGCGCTGCCCAAGGCGCTGGCGGCATTTCATGAAGCGAGCCAAGCGTG
>VBKI01000008.1 GCA_005879535.1 Deltaproteobacteria bacterium
CGCTGAAGCAGGCCGACATCGGAGTCGCCATGGGGAAGACCGGAACAGAGGTGAGCCGAGGCGGCGAGCATCTCGCTTCTCCTCGATGCCCACGTACGGGCCTCATGGACGAGGCTACCTGCCTGCGGGTTGAGGCGACCGCGATAGGCAGGGGCAAATCGATCATTATCGACGATGTCTTAGCCCTCCAAGGAAGCAGTCAGGTCGATTCGTAGAACGGTGCGGTCACTTTGGGATCCGGGGCGCAAGAGCCGCGCGACGGCGTAGAGGTCCGAGCCACCCGCGAGGAGGAGCGTCGCCGTCGTGTGCCGCGTGTCGTGCAAGCGCAGCTTCTTCGGGATCGGCTTCGCCCACAGGAGCATCGCCCCTGTGCTGGCCCAGGAGGTCGACGAAGTCCGAGAAGCGGAGCAGCGCGAAGCGCTCCGCCTTGACGCCCTGCGCGGCGGGGCTGGCAGACCCCCGCCGCGGTTAATAGGGTTGGAAACTGTCTGGGGAGGAGGGGAGGAAGGCGACAGAACCGTCCTTTCGCCCCGGTCGGCATCGCGGCTGCCCGCGCCGACACAGCGCAGGCGCGAGGGTCGCAGGACAGGGAGGCAGCCATGAAGAGAGGTGTCACGGCCCCCAAGGCGCTGCTGTTCGGCCTGGTGCTGTACGCACCGAGCGCCAGCGCCATCCAATCCGATAACCCCAATCCGTCAATGGACTTCATGGTAGGCGCGGGCGAGTTTGGGGCCGCTATCACCGGTGAACGCTTCAGCGTCGGTGCGATCGCCGGTCCGCTTGGCGAGGACCCGCGCGGCCACCTCCGCGTCACTTTTCCGGACCCCACCTTCGACGTCGACACGCCGGTCGAGTGCCTCGTAGTCGTGGACAACCTGGCAGCCGCGGGCAGCGAGGTGCTGGAGAACGCCGGCGGGGCGGTCCAGCGGCTGGTCCTGCTGGTTGAGGACAACGGCAAGGCGGGCGACCCGCTTCCTGACAGGGCTTTGCCAGTTCGTCTGAGCATCACTGTGGAGAACCCGCCGGCGCAGGCCTTCTGCACGGCGGCGCTTGGCCTCATCGCCGGTGCTGAGCCGATCGACCATGGCAACGTGACCGTGCATGACGGCCAGCCCACGAGTGCGGATGTCCTGGGCGCCGCGCCCCTGCCCAAACTCGGCGCCGGGACCTGGCGGGTGGAGCTGCCGGACGGCACAGTCACGACGGTTGAGGTGCCGTGAAGGAGCGCCAAGCCGCAGGCCGCAGGTTCGACTCCTGCGAGGCGCGCCATCCGACACTGCGCTAGCATCCCCCGCAGGAGGCGAAGTTGACCGACGCTGCGCCGGAGCGTCTGTGGGCGCCGTCACCCGCACGGATCGAGTCCGCCGGAATCACCCGCTACCGGCGCTGGCTCGAGCGGGAGCGAGGCCTGCGCTTCGATGGCTACGACGCGCTCTGGCGCTGGTCGGTAGGGGAGTTGGAGGCGTTCTGGGCGTCGGTCTGGGACTTCTGCCGGGTGATCTCGCATCGCCCTTACCAGCGCGTGCTCGAGCGCCGCGTGATGCCCGGCGCGCGCTGGTTCGAAGGCGCGACGGTAAGCTACGCGGAACAGTCGCTCTGGCGCGCGCTCCGTCCGGAATGGATGTCGCGCACGGCTCTCGTCTTCGAGTCCGAGTCGCGGCCGCGGCTCGAGCTGTCGTGGGGCACCCTCGGCGCACAGGTCGGGGCGCTGGCCGCGACGCTCACGCGTCTCGGCGTCCGGTCTGGTGATCGCGTAGCCGCCTACCTGCCGAACGTCCCCGAGTCCGTCGTCGCCATGCTCGCGAGCGCGAGCCTGGGCGCGGTCTGGTCCAGCGCGGCGCCCGACATGGGTCCTCCCGGCGTAGTCGACCGCTTCCGCCAGATCGAACCGAAGGTGCTCTTCGCAGTGGATGGGTACCGCTATGGCGGGAAGGCGTTCGACCGCCGAGAGACGGTGCGCGAGATCGTTCGGGAGCTGCCATCCGTCGAGGCGGTCGTGATGGTGCCGCACCTCGATCCCGGGGCCTCCATCGACGTGCCCGGAACGCCGCGCGCCATCGCGTTCATCGAGGCGATCGCCACGCCAGCGCCGCTGGCATTCACGCCCGTTCCGTTCTCGCACCCGCTCTGGGTCGTCTATTCGTCCGGCACGACCGGGATGCCGAAGGCCATCGTGCACGGACACGGCGGCGCGATCCTCGAGAACCTCAAGGCCGCCGCTTTGCAATTCGACGTTGGCGAGGGCGACCGGTTCCTCTGGTTCTCCTCGACGAACTGGATCATGTGGAACCTGTGGGTGGCGATGCTCGCCTCGGGCTGCACCATCCTGCAGCTCGACGGCCACCCCGGTTGGCCGGAGCCGGGGGCATTGTTCCGCTTCGCCGCCCGCAACGGCGCGACCTTCCTCGGAACCAGCCCCGCGTACCTGTCGGCTTGCATCAAGGCGGGGATCTCGCCGCGGAAGGACCACGACCTTTCCGGATTGCGCGGCGTCGGATCGACCGGCTCGCCGCTTCCCTCGGAGGCCTGCCGCTGGGTGTACGAGCACGTGCACCCGGACGTGCTGCTCGCCTCCATCTCCGGCGGGACGGAAGCGGGCGCGGCCTTTCTCACGTCGTGTCCGGTCCTGCCGGTGTATGCGGGTGAAATGCAGTGCCGCGGGTTGGGCGTCGCAGTGCGGGCGCTAGACGAGGAGGCGCGCGAGGTGATGGACCAGGTCGGCGAGCTCGTGATCGCCGAGCCGATGCCGTCGATGCCCCTTCACTTCTGGGGAGACCCCGACGGCAAGCGCTATCGCGAAAGCTACTTCGAGACCTGGCCCGGCCTCTGGCGACACGGCGATTGGCTGCGGCTGATTCCGCGCCCCGAATCGGTCACCGCGATCATCTACGGTCGCTCCGATTCGACCATCAACCGCCACGGCATTCGCATGGGAACGAGCGAGATCTACCGCGTCGTGGAGGAATTCCCCGAAGTGGCGGACTCGCTGGTCGTCGACCTCGAGTACCTCGGCCGGGAATCATTCCTGCCCCTGTTCGTGGTCCTGCGCGAGAGCGGCGCGGGCGTGCCGGCGGATCTGCGCCGGAGGCTGTTCGACGCCATCCGCACGAAAATCTCTCCCCGCCACGTGCCCGACGAGGTGTTCGCCATTCCGGAGGTGCCGCGGACGCTCTCAGGCAAGAAGATGGAAGTGCCTGTCAGGAAGATCCTTCTCGGGCACCCGATCGAGCGGTCCGCGAACCCCGACGCCATGGCGAATCCGGCATCGTTGGACTGGTTCGTCGCATTCGCGCGCGAGCGACGTTTGTGAAACCGCGATAAGGCTTCAGTGATCGCGCGACACCACCGACACCGGCTCAGGCGGCAGTGGCAGTCCGCCCGGACCCGCCGTGAAGGTCAGCGGCGAGACCGGATCCTGCTGCCCGACACCCGGCCTGCTCCAGTCGCAGACGCCGCCGGGGAAGGCCACGTCCATGCGCGCGAGTTGAGCGGTGTTCAATGTCGCCGGCAGGTAGTCGGCGGTGTCGAGCGGCTTGAGCTGGCACTTCAGGATGTTTTCGGTCAACCGCCCGCCGGCGACCTGACGCGGCGACGCCCGCTTCGCCAGCCGGCCGAGGCCGTCGGCCTGGGGCGTATCGGCATCGCAGACCGCCATGTCGAAGACTTTGGTCGAGAATGTCGTATCGGCGAACAGGTAGCAGAAGTCGACCGCGTTCGCCGGCTTCGCTGCGATCACCTGCTCCTGCGTGCGCACCGAATTCAGCGTCTCCTTCGGCGCGCCTTCGTTCAGGTTGTCCAGCCAGGTGTTCATCGTCAGCAGCGACGGCAACGTCACCGCGGCAACTTGCGCCGCAGTGCCGGGCAAAAGCCCGGTCCCGTAGCGCCACATCACCTGGTTGCCGTGGTTGCCGCCGTTGGCTGCGTCGATGCGGGCCCGCTCCGAGAAGCTGCGCCAGATATAGTGGATGCCCTGCTCGTCCCAGCCGCGCGAATCGATGATGGGCAGCTTGCCCAGGTTCTTGCCGCTCGAGACGATGCCCGCCCTGTAGGCGATGTCGAGCGCCGCGCGGTCGGCGGTGCTGCGGGCTGCCCTGCGGTTCGAATCGGCATCGACGCCGCCGATCTTCTCGTTGAGTGTGACGAACTCCTCAGCAGTGATCGCACCCAAGACCAACGCCTTCAGACCGTACTGGATGCCGACGTTGTCGCCCGTCTGACGCGCGCGCGTGCTGTTGGGAGGAATTCCGCCTGTGGTGCCCCAGACTGCGGTGGCGAGGTCCGGATCGCCGCACCGCGTCCCGTTCGGATTGGTCACCGGATCGTAGACGAGCCCAGCGGGCAGCAGGCAGTTGTTTCGCGGCTGCTCGCCCGGAATGACTCCCATCGCGCCCGTCGTCTGGTCGAGGACCAGCGTTCGCACGTAGTTGCCCGGTTTGTTGTTGAACCCGAATGCGTTGTTCCAAGACTGGCAACCCCGCTGGTCGAGGTGACCGTTGATCGCCGCTTTCTTCGCATTGACCTGCGCCTGCATCTTGCCTGCCATCAGCGCCGTCCAGTCCGAGCCGGCGTAGAAGTTCACCAGCAGCACGCAATCGATGACCTCGAGGCCGGTGGTGATCGAATCCGGGTAGTCGCAGCTTGGCTGGATGCCGTCGAGCAGGCCCGGGAAGGTGGAAGCTACCGTGTTCTGCTGGATGGAGCCGCCCGAGCAGCCATTGCCGAGCGTGTACTTGATCTCGCCGTATGTATCGACGATGTGCTCCTTCATCATCATCAGCGTTTCGTTCACCAGGATGCGGTTCGAGTTGTAGAACGAATCGGTGAGGCTGTTGTCGACGACCATGAAGCCCCGCGACAGCGCCGAGTCGTCGGCCCAGTTCTGCTCGGTGCGGAATTGAAGGCGCGGCTGGCCTGTCGAAGCGCCGAAGCTGTAGACGACCTTGCCGTTCCACTGCGCCTGCGGCGCGAGCGCCGACCACGGCTTGGCCGGGTCGAACAGCACCGCGATGTCGTAGATGCCCCGGTTCAGCGTTCCGCGCTCGACGCGCACGATGTACGGGACCGTGAGGCCATGCGTCGTCGTGGTCGTTGCGAGATCCGTGGGCGTGGTGCCGACCGTATACGGCTTGAAGCATGCGTTCGCCGGTGGCGCGGCCGGGGGGCTCGGATCCGGCAGCGCGGCCGAGCAAGGCGAGGTCGTGGTTCGGTAGAACAGCTTGTACTCCGTCGCGATGTTGCATTGCGCGTCGACGGCAAACGTCGTCAGGCCGCTCGCGTTCGACGCTGGCGTATTGCCCGAGGCGGGCACGGCAGTGGGCGTCGCGCAGATCCATGGCGTCGTCTGCGAGCCGAGCAGGACCGGTCCGCCGATCGGATGGTTGGTGATGGTCAGCGAGGCACGCGGCCGCCCGAGGCCGCGGCCGTTGGAGTCGGCGAGGAATTCGTTCCCTCGTGGCACCATGCCGGTCAGCACGCCGCGCATGACACGCTCGGACGCATCGGTGCGAAACGTGCTCGTGACGTCCCGACCGTTGAGGAACAGCGTCACCTGGTGAAGCGGCACCGTTTTCGGCACCCGCACCTCGACCAGCGCATCGCCGCCGCTGATCAGGTCGGCGCGATTCGACAACGTCCTGACCTCGAAGTTGAACGGCGGCAACTGGGACTGGGATTCGCTCAGCCCCTGGGCCTGCGACGCTTCTGTCGGTGCCGGAGCGCCTTCACCACAGCCTGCGACGGCGACGACCGCGAGCACTGCGGCTACGACGAGACCGGACCTGACGGTCAGAATGCGACGCATGTTCATGTTGCCCCCGGATGGGCTCGTGGGGACCGAGCCTTGTCGGGCGTCCTTTACTCTGTTGGCGGGCCATGACGCCAGCACCACCGCACCGAGTCGGATGACGCGGCGCATCCCGCGACTGCATCCGCGAGCTACGAATCCGACCCCCACGCCGGGAAGGCCATGAGATCGCTGAGCTGCCGGGCCGCGGCGAAAATCGTGTCCTCGGCCCCCGGAAGTGCGACCAGTTGCACCGCGAGGGGAAGGTGCTCCGCCGAAAGCGCGACCGGCACGGACGCGGCCGGGAAAGCAGTCAGGTTCCACACCGCCGTCTGGATCCACCTGGCGGTTCCCAGGGTGGTGCGGATCCACCCCGCGGTCCAGCGGTGATGCCGCACGGGTGGCGACGCCAGGACCGGCGTCATCAGCAAGTCGTGGTCGCCGAACCATTCCCGCATGCGGCCGCCGAGCGGCTCGCGCGCGACGGGTGCGGCGAGCCGCAGCCGGCGGAGCAGCCTGCCCGCGCGGACCATGCGGCGCGTCCGCGGTTCGACGCGCGAGAGGTCGAGTCCTTCGGCATCCTCGGCAATGCCCGGCAGCCACCGCCGCATGAAGCGGAGGCCCCCGTCCAACGGATACGGGGGATCCGCCTCGACGACCGTTTGACCTGCCTCGCGGAGCCGCCGGGCGACTTCCTCGACCACCGTGGCGACCTCCGGGTCGATGCGGCTGCCGGGTACGATCGGACGGAGCGATACCGCGATTCGCAACGCCGGCGCCGGATCCCGTGCGGAACGCGCCGGGCGACCGGCGAGGACGTCCATCATCAGCACGGCATCGTCAACCGTGCGGGCAAGAGGCCCGAAAGCAGAGAGGCCCAGCCAGTGGCTCTCCGATCCACCCGCGAGCGGTACCAGGCCCGGCGCCGGTTTGAAGCCGAAGACTCCGCAGCATGCTGCAGGGATCCGGATCGAGCCGCCACCGTCGGACCCGAGCGCCAGCGCGGCCATGCGCGTCGCGACCGCGACCGCGCTGCCGCCACTCGATCCGCCCGCGGTGTGATCCGGCGACCACGGGTTGCGCGTCACTCCGAACGCCGCGGATTCCGTGAAGGGCCAGATGGCGAGCTCCGGCATCCGCGTCTTGCCGAGCACGACGCTTCCCGCGGCACGCAGGCGCCGCACCAGCTCGTCATCCGCCGCAGCGGGCCGATCGGGCGTGGCCGCCGAGCCGTGCCGCGTCGGCAACCCTTTGACGTCGACGTTGTCCTTCACTGCGACGGGCACGCCGGCCAGCGGTCCGTCTCGCCGCGACGCATCCGTGTCGACGGCGCGCGCGTCGGCGAGAACGCGCTCGCGATCAACCACCTGGAAGGCACCGAACGCGCCGTCCAGCCGCTCGATCCTCGCAAGGTGCGCGAGAGCGACCTGCTCGGCGCTCACCTTGCGGCGCCGCACCAGCTCGGAAATCGCCAGTGCAGTGCCCGACGTCAACTGCTCGTCGCTCGCCGTGATCACGCCGCCACCACGTGAACCATAAACCACTTCGATGGCGACGCTCGACCTGATTGCGCTGCAATCGAGCCGTGGCAGGATGCGCGCCCATGCACCGAAGACTTGCCGTGCTCGCTACCGTTCTCGGCTGTGCATCCGCGCCCTCGAAGCCAACGGGCCCCGCGGCGGCCGACCGGAGTTCCGCTTCCTCGCCGGATCACGGGCTGGACGTGAAGGGAATGGATCCGGCCGTGAAGCCCGGCGACAACTTCTTCCGCTTCGCCAACGGGCGCTGGCTCCAGTCCACCGAGATCCCGCCGGACCGCAGCAGCTGGAGCAACGGCGCGATGCTCACCGAGCTGACCGCGAAGCGGACGTCCGATCTGATCCAGGAGGCCGCCAAAGCGGCTGCGTCCGGAGAAGCAAAGAAGATCGGCGACACCTATGCCAGCTTCATGGACGAGGAGGGGATCGAGGCGAAGGGCCTCGCTCCGCTCCGGCCCAGGCTCGACGAGATCGCCCGGATCTCCGACAAGAAGCAGCTCGCACACCATCTCGGGACCACGCTGCGGGCCGACGTGGACGTCCTGAACAGCACCTCCCTCTATACGGACAACGTGTTCGGGCTCTGGGTGGCGCAAGACCTCGACGATCCCGCACACTACTCGCCGTTCCTGCTGCAGGGCGGCCTGGGCATGCCCGACCGCGATTACTATCTGAGCGCCTCGTCCAAGATGGCGGAGGTGCGCGCGAAGTACCTGTCGTACGTCACCAACTTGCTCCAGCTCGCCGAAGTGCGCGATCCACAAGGCGCGGCGCACCGCATCGTCGATATGGAGGGGCGCATCGCCGAAGTTCACTGGACGGTGGCGCAGACGGAAAGCGCAAAGGCCGGAAACAACCACTGGAAGCGAAGCGACTTCACGACCAAGGCGCCGGGTCTGGACTGGGATGTGTTTTTCTCGGGCGCGGCTCCCGAGCTGGCGCGGCGCCAGGAATTCGTCGCCTGGCAGCCCAGCGCAATCAGCGGCATCGCCGCGATCGTTCGCGACCAGCCCCTGACCACCTGGAAGGAATACCTGACGTTCCATGCGCTCATGCACGTCGCCGGTTTCCTCCCGCGCGCGTTCGTGGACGCGAACTTCGACTTCCGCGGCAAGACCCTCACAGGCGCGCTCAAGCTGCGCGACCGCTGGAAGCGCGCGGTCACAGTGACCGATGCGTCGATGGGGGAGGCCGTGGGGAAGCTCTACGTCGAGCGCTACTTTCCGCCTTCGGAAAAGGCGCGGGTCCAGGACATGGTCCGCAACGAGATCGCCGCCTTCGCCCGCCGCATCGACGCGCTCGACTGGATGTCACCGCAGACCAAGGAAAAGGCGAAGGCGAAGCTGTCGGTGCTGAAGGTGGGCGTCGGGTATCCGGACAAGTGGCGCGACTATTCGGGGCTCGAGGTGGTGCGCGGCGACGCGCTGGGCAACTGGCAGCGTGCCGAGCTCTTCGATTACCGCTACGCGCTCGAGAAGCTGGGCAAGCCCGTCGATCGCTCCGAATGGGTGATGGACGCCCATCTGGTCAACGCAGTGAACCTCCCGGCGATGAACGCGTTGAACTTCCCCGCGGCCATCCTGCAGCCGCCTTACTTCGACCCGCAGAGACCAGCGGTGATGGATTACGGGTCCATCGGAGCGATCATCGGACACGAAATCAGCCACAGTTTCGACAGCGAAGGGGCGCTCTTCGACGCGACTGGCAGGATGCAGAACTGGTGGACGGACCAGGATTACGCCCATTTCCGGGCATCGGCCGAGCAGCTCGTGAAGCAGTATGACGCCTACCGTCCCCTCCCCGACATCCACGTCAATGGCGAGCAGACCCTGAGCGAGAACATCGCCGACCTCGCCGGACTGGCTGCAGCGTACGATGCGTACCGGATCTCGCTCGGTGGCAAGGACGCGCCGCCCTGGGAAGGATTCAGCGGCGACCAGCAGTTTTTCCTCAGCTTCGGACAGACCTGGCGCAACAAGATTCGCGAGCCGGCGCTGCGCCAGCAGGTGGTCACCGACGGGCACGCGCCCGCCGAGTACCGCGCCGATACGGTCCGCAACCTGGATGCGTGGTACGCCGCCTTCCACCCGAACGCCGGAGAGGCGCTCTACCTGGCGCCGCCGGAGCGCGTGCGCATCTGGTGAGAGGGGCTCCGATGCGACGTTTCCCCGCGCCAGGCGCGTTCGCCGTCCCCGCCGGCATGGCGATCTGCGCCTTCCCGTTCGTCTCCACCGGCGCGGGACTTCTGCTTGGCCTCGTGCTCGCGCTCGCCTTCGGCAATCCGTGGCTCGACCGCACTCGTAGAGTGACCGGCAAGCTGCTCGCGCTCTCCGTCGTCGGCCTCGGCGCGGGGATGGACCTGCGGATCGTCGCGCGCGTCGGCGCGCACGGCATCCTGTACACCGTCGCAGGCATCGCCACCGCGCTGGCGCTCGGGGCGATCCTCGCCCGTCTGTTCGGCGTCGGCCGCAATGTCGGAATGCTCATCTCGGTGGGCACGGCCATCTGCGGCGGCAGCGCGATCGCTGCGGTGGTGCCGGTGCTCCGGCCCAAGGAACACGAGACGTCGGTCGCGCTGGGGACGGTCTTCCTGCTCAACGCCTTCGCCCTGTTCCTCTTCCCCGCCATCGGCCACGTCGTCGGGTTGCGCGACGCGCAGTTCGGCCTTTGGAGCGCCCTCGCCATCCACGACACCAGCTCCGTGGTCGGCGCTGCCGTCTCCTGGGGTGGAACGGCCGTCGAAATCGCCACCACCGTCAAGCTTGCCCGTGCTCTCTGGATCGTGCCGCTCACGCTCGCCATCGCTGCCTGGCACCGCAGCGTCAGCGGCGAGGACACCAAGGCGAAGCCGGGCAGGCCGTGGTTCATTGCTGGATTCGTCGCGGTGGCTGCGCTGGTCACCTACATTCCCTCGCTCCAACGGGCGGGCCACGTCACCGCCGCGGTCGCGAGACAGTCGCTCGTGGTCACCCTCTTCCTCATCGGGGCAAGCCTCACACGCAGCTCCGTCCGGGCGGTCGGCACGCGGCCACTCCTGCTCGGGGTCGCGCTCTGGATCGCGGTTGCGTCGCTGAGCCTCGGCGCGATCGCCGCGGGCGCGATCGCTTGAATCGCTCGCAAGCGCCTTAGAGCGACGCTCCTCCATCCACGGCGATGTACTGCCCGGTGACGTGGCGCGAGGCTTCGGAGGCAAAGAACGCGGCGATGCCCTTGAGATCCTCCTCGCCACCCAGACGGCCCAGCGGCGTGTGAGCGATCACGTCGTCGCCGATCACCTCCAGAAGCCCGCGCGACATCTTGGACGGGAAGAACCCGGGGCAGATGGCGTTGACGTTGATCTCGTACTTCCCCCACTCGGCCGCAAGCGCGCGCGTGAAGTGGAGCACGGCTGCCTTGCTGGTGGTGTAGGCGATGGTCGTCATCCCGCTGGCGTGCGCGCGCAGGCCGGCGACCGAGGACATGTTGATGATCTTTCCCTTGCGGCGCGGAATCATGCAGCGGCGACCGACCTCCTGGCTGAGGAAGAACATCGCGTTCACGTTCAGGTTCATCACCTTGTGCCACGCCTCTTGCGGATGCTCCTCCGCGGGCGCGCCCCAGGTGGTGCCGGCGTTGTTGACGAGGATGTCGACCGTGCCGTAGCGGGCCACGACTTTCTCCACCATGCCCGGAATGGTGTCGAACTTCGACAGGTCACCGGCGATCGTCAGCGTCTCGATGCCTTGCTCCGAGAGCCGCGCGGCGGCTTCGTCCAATTCCCCCTGCTTGCGGGCGGTGATGGCCACCTTCGCGCCCAGTTCCCCGAGCGCCTCCGCGATCTGCAACCCCAGGCCGCGGGAACCGCCGGTGATCAATGCCGTCTTGCCGGAGAGATCGAACAGGTCCTTGACGTTCATGTGCAGCCTCACTTCTCAGCCACCGCGGCAAAGATACCGCTGGCGCGCAGGATACGCCTCTCCCCGATCCAGAGATGGCAGTTCGCGAAGGCGAGACGCTTTCCCATCTTCTGCACGTCGACGCGCGCCTCCACCCAGTCTCCGGCGCGCGCAACGTCGGCGAAGTCGGCGGTGAGGTTCACGGTTGCCATCGGGTGTGGCGGCGTGCGCGACATCGCGATGACGATCCCCAGCGCGCTGTCCGCCAGCGTGACCAGCATGCCGCCGTGCGCGACGCCGCGGGTGTTGAGATGCCTCTCGTCGATGCGCAGCCCGATGACGACGCCGTTGCCTTCGTCCTTGGCGTAGAGCGGCCCGAGCATGGACAGAAAACGGCTGCTGCCGCGCTGGAGCGCCTTGAACCCCTGGGGAATGTCCTCCGCTTCGCTCACCGCTGCTCCCCGCCATCACCCGCACCCAATGGATGAGGCTGGCGAAGCGCGGGTCGCGCGTCTGCCCGTCGACGTACCGCTTGTAGATCTGTTGCACGATCACGGCGATCTTGAAGAGCGCGAACACGTAATAGAACAGGATGGACCCCACCGCGCGGCCGCTCCTCTCCGCGTACCGCTCGACGATCTGCAGGCGCGAAAGGCTGCCCGGCAGATACGTGGGGCCATAGGACCGCGTCCGCAACTCCTGCGGGTCGTCGGGGTCGCCCCAGTAGCCGATGAAGGTGCCCAGATCCATGAGCGGGTCTCCGACGGTCGCCATCTCCCAATCGAGCACCGCCACGATCCGCGTCAGGTCGTTCGGGTCGAGAATCACGTTGTCGTACTTGTAATCGTTGTGGATGACGGCCGTGCCGCTCTCCGCGGGCATGTTGCGGCCCAGCCACGCCGCCGCCGTTTCGACGCCGCGGATCTCGTCCGTCCTCGCGTTGGAGTACCGCTCCGTCCAACCTTTCACCTGCCGCGCCACATACCCCTGCGGCCGTCCGATGGTCGAGAGCGGCGGATGCGTCACATCGACGGCGTGCAGGTCGGCGAGGTTATCGACCAGCGCCGTGGACGTCTTTCGCAACAGCTCCGGCGTGAAGGCGATCCCGTCGGGCGGCTTTTCGGCACGCAGGATCACGCCGCGGACGCGCTCCATCAGGTAGAACTTTGCCCCGATGAGCGACTCGTCGTCGCAGAAGGCGATCGGCTTCGGCGCCCTCCCGTAGACCCCTTTCAGCGCAGAGAGGATGTCGTACTCGCGCTTCATGTCGTGCGCGCTCTTCACCTTGACGCCGAATGGCGGCCGCCGCAGCACCAGCTCACGCTCCCCCACGCGCAGCAGATAGGTGAGGTTCGAGTGCCCCTTGGGAAACTGGAGCACGGAGACCGGCCCCGTGGCCTCCGGCAGCGTGCGCCGGAGAAACGGCTCGATCCGCGCCGGATCGATCCGCTCCTCCTCGCGCACTTCCGCCGGCTCGTCGAGCCGGACGTCAGTGGCGCGAGACTCGCTCACCGCCCGGTCCGATCCGATTCCGAGAAGTCCATCTCTGCCTCCTGCCCGCTACACGGCCACGAGCGAGTTGAAGTTTCCGCCGAGTACGCGATCGAGATCCTGCGCCGCAAGGCCCGCCTGCGAGATCTGGCGAAGGATCGCGCCGTGATCGTAGCCGCCGTCCCGGCCTGGATAGCCGTACGGCCCGTCACTTCCGTACAGGCAACGTGACGCGCCCAGCGCCCGAAGCGCGCGATGGCGCAGCGCCTTGTCGAGATACGGACTGGAGAGATCGACGAAGACGTTCTCGCGCCGGATGGCGTCGTCCCAGAGCGTGCCGTACCAGGGAATTCCCGCATGCGCATAGACGAGCTTCAGGCGCGGGAACCGCTTCGGCAGGCGGCGGAAGTCGCCCCGCCCGGCGCCCGCTCCCAGATGGACCAGCATCGGCTTGTCGCGCTCCTGGCAGAGTGCCGCGACGTCGTCGAGCGCCGCGACCGGATAGCGATGCCAGAAGGGATGCGCCTTGACGCCGATCCAGCCCGGATTCCGGAACCGGCGCTCCGCCTCCTCCACAGGCGGCTTCGCGCTTGGGTTGAGAAAGATCCAGCCGACGAACTTGTGTGGATGCGCCGAAAACGCCCGCTCCACCGCGTCATTATCGGGCTCTGGGTAGATGGGCGCACTGGGACTGAGGAAGGAGACCCGGCCGGACCGGTGCACCGTGCTGCGATACAGGATCCGCCCGAGCCGCGGCGCGCCGCCTTCGAGCGCGCGGCGCATGAACCTGACGAATGCAGCGCCCGCTCTGCCGACCTGCAGCGGATCGCAGGGCGCGGCGATTAGCGCCACCCGACCGATGGCATGCACCTGCATCTGCGCCAGCAGCTGCTCGACGCTCTCCAGGCGCGGATCGAGATGATAATGCGCGTCCGCGATCATCGCGGCGATTCACAGCCAGGCTGGCTGCGCCTCCAGGCAGGTGGAATCGAGAGAATCGAGCAGCGCGATCTGTGGTCCGATCCGCGGCAGCTCCCAGCGGAAGAAGTAGCGGCAGGCGGCGAGCTTGCCTTGGTAGAAGTCCGAGTCCGGCCCGCGGGGGCCGGCGAGCGCGCGCGTCGCGGCCAGCGCCTGACGCAGCCACATCCACGCGACCAGCACGTGGCCCAGCGCCTCGAGGTAGACGCTGGCGTTCGCGAGCCCGCGCTCCACGTCGCGCGCCGCCGCTTCACCGAGACGCCGCGTAGTCGCGATCAGCCGCTCCATGGCCTGCGCCAATTCTGCGCCGAATCCGCGCAGCGTCTCCTCGGGTCCGGCGGCCTCGACGTCCGGCCGCATCGCACGCGCGAGGAGCTCCAACGCCTTTCCCCCACCGCCCAGCGCTTTGCGCCCGAGCAGGTCGAGCGCCTGGATGCCGTTCGTCCCTTCGTGGATCGGGTTCAGCCGGTTGTCGCGGTAGAACTGCTCGACCGGGTACTCACGCGTGTATCCGTATCCGCCGTAGACCTGGATGGCGAGGTCGCTCGCCTGCAGGCAGTACTGGGAAGGCCACGCCTTCACCACCGGCGTGAGCAGCGAGAGCAGGAGCTCCGCGTCGCGGCGTGCATCCGGCGATGCGGCGGTGTCGAGCTCGTCGTCGAGCCTCGCCGCGTACAGGCAGAGCGCGAGCCCGCCTTCCACATACGACTTGGCGGCGAGGAGCATGCGGCGCACGTCGGCGTGCTGAACGATGGGCACCTGCGGCGAACGCGGGTCCTTCGCGGAGAGAGGCCTGCCTTGGGGGCGCTCCCGCGCGTAGTCGAGCGCGTGCAGATAGCTCGTATACCCGATCATCACTGCTCCGAGACCGACGCCGATGCGCGCCCCGTTCATCATGTGGAACATGTACGTGAGGCCCTGGTTCGGCTGTCCCACGAGCTCGCCCCGGCACTCTCCCTTCTCGCCGAAGCTGAGCTGCGTCGAGACCGTGCCGCGGTATCCCATCTTGTGGAAGAGGCCCGCAAGCGTCACGTCGTTGGGCGGACCGAGGCTGCCATCGTCGTTGACGCGATACTTGGGGACGATGAAGAGCGAGATCCCCTTCACGCCGGGAGGCGACCCGGGAATCTTCGCCAGCACGAGGTGGACGATGTTCTCCGCCAGATCGTGATCGCCCGCGGAGATGAAGATCTTCGTCCCGCGCAGCGAGTACGTGCCGTCGGGATTCGGAGTTGCGGTGGTCAGGATGTCGGCGAGCGACGATCCCGCGTGCGGCTCGGTCAGCGCCATGGTCCCGAAGAAGCGGCCGGAGAGCAGGTGCTTGAGATAGCGCTCCTTCTGTTCCGGCGAGGCGAACGCGGCAAGGAGCGCAGCGTTGCCGATGGTCAGCGAAACGTACGCGGTGGTGCCGACGTTGGCGGCGGCGAAGATCGCCTGGCAGGCGCGCCCGACGGTCGCCGGGAGCTGCATGCCGCCGTTCTCGAAATCCTCGGTGGCGCTGAGGAACCCCGCCGCGATGTACGCCTCGAGCGCCTCCTTCACCTCGGGAATCAGGTGGACGCCCTGCCCGTCGAAGGTGGGCTCATGCTCGTCGGCCTTGCGGTTGTGCGGGGCGAACTTCTCCTCCGCGATGGCCAGCGCCGTATCGATCGCGGCGAGCATCGTCTCGCGCGAGTGCTGCGCGAAGCGCGGCCGCTCGCGGAGCGAATCCATGTCGAGCACTTCGAAGAGCTGGAACTCGAGATCGCGCCGGTTGACGATTCGGGAACGCATGGCGCGATCTCGGGCCGGTCGTTTCGTCCTTGCTCAGTAGAGAAACGTCTGCATCTGGAACGTGAGATTGTTGGTGCCGCCCTGCGCCGTGGCAGGCGCATCCGGGAACTGGACCCGCTCGTACTGGAGGGCGAAGTTGAAGAGGTTGGCAGGCGCGACGTAGTACTTCAAGCCGCCCGCAACCCAGATCTGGTTGTTGGCCCCTTGCACCGCGGTCGAATACATGTTGCTGATCTTCCGCATCTCGAACTTGCCGAAGATGGAGAACTGCAGGTTCTTGTTGTAGTACGCGCCCTCGGCAAGGTAGTTCCACTGCTTGAGGACGTTGGAATAGGTCCCGGTGAAGTTGGTAGCGCTCGGAGTTCCCCTCACCCCGCCGTCATAGAAGCCAACCTGCAGGAGGCCGACGAGCTCGTCGCCGCCCCTGGGATTTGCACCCGCGAGCGGAAAGTTGATGAAGGCGGCGGCGCTGAGGCCGTAGTACGGGTTCTTGGAGGACCCTGGCGCCGGTGGGTCCTGGTTGCGCAGGATCTGGTAGTCGAAGTTGCCCATCACGCCGAGAACCTTCTTGCTGCCGAAGTAGTGGCCGCCGTTCACGTACCCCGTTTCCGTGTCCCAGAGATTGAACGACAGCATGCTCACGAAGCGGGGTGGGTTGTGGCCGGCGGTGGCGGTCGGAGCGGCCGCGGGCCCCTTGGAAGCGGCGCGGCTGCCCTGGAAGACTCCCACGCGGTATTCGAGATGATTCGCCAGGAAGAAGCCATTTGCCTGGAAGCCGAGGTCGCGAAGGACGTTGGAGTTGCCCTGCAGGACCGGCGTGTTGTCGATGTTGGCGTTGTCGATGCTCAGGTAGGTCGTCGTCGGCTGCGTCCCGTTGCGGGACAAGGGCATCAGGATGCTCCCGCCGCTCAGCCAGAAGGCGTCGGCGAACCTGACCTGGCCATACGCGTCGAGGATCGAGGGCGCCGCAAAGCTCTTGACGCCTGTAGTGGGGTCGGCCCTGCCGAGGTTCGATGCCTCGAACAGGACGTTGAAGTACACGTCCTTGACCACCGATCCGGTCGTGAAGAAACGGCAGCGGCGGCAGTAGAAGTCGAAGGCGTATCCGCCGTCCCCTCCTCCCGGTTGAAGGATCCGGTCCTGCGCTTCCCTGGCCCAGGCCTGGAACTGGGCGCCAAAGCGGAACCAGGTGTTCTCTCCGAGCTTGACCTCCCGCGACGGACCGAGCGAGACGAAGGCCGGAACGGGTGACGGGCTCGGTGGCTTGGCCGGAGCCGTTTCGGGCGCCTGCGGCTTCTCCGTCTGCGGCCCGGTCGGCGTGCCGGTCTGGCCCGTCTGCGCCCACGCAGCGGCTGTGGCCGACATGGCGATGACCGACGCAAACCAGCGTGTCCTCGTCCTGTATTTCGAGACGCTTCCCATGAACTCCTCCTCTGCTGTTGGATTGCGGCGGAAGATCCCCCTCCCGGGGATGCGGCGGCCGACATGTTTCTCCACATCGCCCTGCGTTCGCAACCGGTCCCCGAAAGCGGTTCCGCAGAGCGAAACGGCTCGGTCGCCTGCTTCTGCCTGGCGTGCTAAGCGAACGCGCGAGGAGACGACCATGAAGGATCTGGCCGGCAAGGTCGCCGTCGTCACGGGCGCGGGCAGCGGATTCGGACGTGAGTTCGCGCGCATCGCGGCGGGCAAGCGGATGAACCTGGTGTTGGCGGACGTGCAGGATGACGCGCTCCACGCGGTGGTCGGCGAGGTCCGCGCAGGCGGAGTAGAGGCGTTGGGGGTTCACACCGACGTGGCGAGGGCAGAGGACGTGCAGGAGCTCGCTGATCGTGCGACCGCGAAGTTCGGGGCCGTGCACCTGCTCTTCAACAATGCCGGCGTGGCCGGCGGTGGCGGATACGTCTGGGAGACGAGCCTCAAGGACTGGCAGTGGCTCCTCGGCGTCAATCTGATGGGCGTCGTGAACGGCATCCGCAGCTTCATCCCCCTGATGCTGCGAGAGGACTGCGAGTGCCACGTCGTGAATACGGCATCGGCCGCCGGGTTGGTGTCAGCGCCGCTCATGTCCGTCTACAACGTCAGCAAGCACGCCGTGGTGACCCTGAGCGAGACGCTGTTCCACGACCTGCGGCTCGCCAGCGCGAAGGTGGGCGTCTCGGTGCTCTGCCCTGCCTTCGTGCCCACCAACATCCGCAGCTCGGAGCGCAACCGTCCTCCCGAGCTGGCGGACGACGCGCCACCGAGGCCCTCGCAGATCGCGGCCCGCGAGCGCTCGGAAAAGGCGGTCGTCTCGGGCCGGCTGAGCGCCGCCGAGGTCGCGCGCATGACCTTCGAGGCGGTCCGCGAGAACCGCTTCTACGTGATCACCCATCCGAAGATGCTCGCGTCCGTCGAGCTGCGGATGCAGGACGTCCTCGCCGGGAGGAACCCGAGCGACCCGTACACCTTCAAACCCGCCGTCAAACCCCGCTGATGTTTACACCGCGACTTCGATGAGATGCGGACCGGGCTCGGCGAGGGCGACGGACAACGCGCGATGCAGCGAGCCGACGGAGTCGGCGCGCGAGGCTTCGACACCCATGCCGCGGGCGAGTTGGACCCAGTCGAGCTGAGGGCGCGACAGGTCCGTGAGCGAGAGCGCCTTTTCCCCGGACTCCACGCCGGCGCGGGCCGACTCGACCTGCAGGATGCGATAGGCCCGGTTCGCGCAGATCAGCGTCACCACGTGCAGGTGCTCGCGCGCCTGCGTCCACAGCGCCTGCAGCGTGTACATGGCGCCGCCGTCCCCCTGGAAATTGATCACCGTCCGGTCCGGGCAGGCGATGGCGGCGCCGGTCGCACAGCACGGGCCCATGCCGATCGAGCCTCCGGTCAGCGTGAGCAGGCTGTGGCGCGGCGAGGCGGCCGCGGCCTCGAAGTAGCCGAGCCCCGTGGTGGCCGACTCGTCGACGACGATCGCGCCTTCCGGCTGGAGAGCGGCCAGCGCAGTCCCAACCGATTGCGCGGTCCACTCGTCGTCGGGCTGCTGCTGCTTCTGCGCGACCGCGGGCGCCGGGGCAGGGGCGTCGATGGCGTCGGCCAGCGCCTCGAGCGCGGCCTCGACGTCCTCCTCCGGCGCAGCGAGTGTCAGGACCTCGCATCCCTCGGGCTTCAGCCGGCTGGGCATGCGGGGATACCCGAAGAACGCGACCGGCTCCGTCGTCGCCGCAAGCACCAGCTTCCGCAGGCCTTCGAGGAACGAGATCACCCATTCGGGAAAATAGGGAAGCCGGTCGACGCGAGGCAGTCCCGCGCCGCGCTCGAACCGCGCCGGAAATGTTTCCGAG
This sequence comes from Deltaproteobacteria bacterium, assembly GCA_005879535.1. NCBI lineage: Bacteria > Pseudomonadati > Myxococcota > Myxococcia > Deltaproteobacteria bacterium. Next base: position 18,764 of record VBKI01000008.1, read on the forward strand.
AACAGGCGGCATCCGGTCGCTTGCGCGACGCGCCCTGCCGCGAGCTGCCCGCGAGCACTCAATGCGCGGCCGCCGAGATAGAGGCCGGCGTTACTCTCGCGGCGCAGCGCCGCAGCGACACGTTCGATGCGATCGGCGGCGGGCCGTGGTGCCGGCGCAGGCAAAATCGGGCGCGCGGGTCCTGGCACCTCGCCAGCCTGGCAGTCCGCGGGAAGGATCAGCGTGGCAACGCCCCCCGGCGCTTCCCATGCCGCGGCGATCGCTTCCGCCGCATCCTGCGCGAGCGACGCCGCCTCCCGCGACTCGCGCACCCACCGCGACACCGGCTTGGCGAGGGAAACGATGTCCGAGGTGAGGGGCGCATCGGCGTCGCGGTGCCAGGTGGCCTGATCGCCGACCAGGTTGACCAC
>VBKI01000009.1:0-10942 GCA_005879535.1 Deltaproteobacteria bacterium
CTCGGCCAACGGCGACGCGACCATCGGCGACATCATCAGCAAGGCGATGGACAAAGTCGGCAAGGAAGGCGTGATCACGGTCGAGGAGGCGAAGGGCCTCGAGACCACCCTCGAAGTCGTCGAGGGCATGCAGTTCGATCGCGGCTACCTCTCGCCCTACTTCGTCACCGACCCGGAGCGGATGGAGGTGGTGCTCGAGGACCCGTACATCCTCATCCACGAGAAGAAGATCTCGTCGATGAAGGACCTCCTCCCCCTGCTGGAGCAGGTGGCGCGGTCCGGCAAGCCCCTGCTGATCATCGCCGAGGAAGTCGAAGGTGAGGCGCTGGCCACACTGGTGGGGTGAAGGCGCCGGGCTTCGGCGACCGCCGCAAGGCCATGCTGGAGGACATCGCGACCCTCACCGCCGGCCGGATGATCGCCGAAGACCTCGGCGTGAAGCTGGAGACGGTGACGCTCAAGGACCTCGGCCGGGCCAAGCGCATCACCATCGACAAGGACAACAGCACCATCGTCGACGGCGCCGGCAAGAAGGCCGACATCGAGGCGCGGGTGAAGCAGATCCGGGCGCAGAAAGAGGACACCACCTCGGACTACGACCGCGAGAAGCTGGAGGAGCGCCTGGCCAAGCTGGTGGGCGGCGTCGCCGTCGTTCACGTCGGCGCGGCCACCGAGACGGAGATGAAGGAGAAGAAGGCCCGCGTCGAGGACGCCCTGCATGCGACCCGCGCGGCCGTCGAGGAGGGCATCGTCCCCGGCGGCGGCGTGGCCTACCTCCGCGCGCTCAAGGCGCTCGACACGCTGAAGGTCGACGCCGGTGAGAAGTTCGGCGTCGAGATCATCCGCAAGGCGCTCGAGGAGCCCATCCGCTGGATCGCACAGAACGGCGGCTGGGAGGGCAGCATCGTCGTGAACAAGGTCCGCGAGGGCCAAGGCGCGTTCGGGTTCAACGCGGCGACGGGCGAGTACGAGGACCTGCTCCAGGCCGGCGTGATCGACCCGACCAAGGTGTCGCGGTTCGCGCTGCAGAACTCGGCGTCGGTGGCGTCGTTGATGCTGACCACCGAGGCGATGGTCGCGGAGCGGCCGAAGGACAAGGAAGAGTCCGCCGGTCCCGGCGGGCACGGGATGGGGATGTAGTCCGGTCCCTTCTCCGGATTCAGCGAAGGCCCGTCGGGGAAACCCGGCGGGCCTTCTGCTTCGTGGCTTGCTCTCAACCCGTAGCCGCAAAGCCGCACCTACGGTGCGACAGCGGCTAGGCTAGAAGTAGCCGCCGATCTGGGTGGCCAAGCCGAAAGACGTCACCTTGTTGGCGGCGGATGAGGCCACCTCCACGTTCAGCTGCGGCCCGAAACCGATGAAGAAATGCGGCACCGGGATGAACAACAACGGAGCGAAGCCGTCGATCGCGACCCGATTGGCGGAATTGCCTGCCGTCGGTAACAACCATTGGAACTGCATCCCCACACGCGGGAAGAAGGCCACGTGGTCGGCCAGCGGCACTGCGAAACCGACCAGCGGCTCGAAGCCGACCTCGTGCACGGAGGGGCCGAAGTCGGCGAAGGCGTAGATGAGCTGGCCGCCGATGGCGACGTTGTTGGTCGGAAACCACATCGCGCCGGGCGCTACGAAAATCAGGTTCACGTCGGCCCCTGCCGACGTGTGCGTGTACGAGACGGTGCCGAAGGGGACGACCTGCCCGCCGCTGCCGAAGGCGGCTTGCGCGTGCGCGGCCGATCCGACGAGAAGCAACGCAACCAGTACGCGATGAGCCATGCGAATTCCTCCCGCGCGGTACAGTACCCGAATGGATCTCGGTCTCGAAGGAAAGTGCATCTTGCTGATCGGCGCCGGCCGCGGACTGGGTGGAGCGGCGGCGGTCGCCATCGCTCGCGAGCGCGCCCAGGTTGCGGTCGTGGCGCGCACGCGGGCGGACGTCGAGGCGCGGGCGCGAGAGTGCGAGGCGGCCGGAGCGCAGAAGGCCCTCGCCATCGTGGCCGACGCGACCGATGGCGCGCAGCTCGATGCGGCCATCGAGCAAACCGTAGCGAAGCTCGGCGGGATCGACGCGCTGGTCACTCTGGTGGGCGGCTCGCAACCGGGCGGGTCAGCCGACCTCTCCGATGCGGATTGGCGTTCGGTCTACGACCGGAACCTCTGGCCCGCGATCCGCGCCAGTCGATCGGCGCTACCGCACCTCGAGCTTGGCGCCGCCCGCCGGGGCTTTCCCAAAGCCATTCGGGAGATGAGCGTCATCCTCCACGTCGCAAGCATCTACGGCCGCGAAGGCGGTGGCACGATCAGCTACAACACCGCGAAGGCGGCGCTGATCTCGCTGGCGCACGAGCAGGCGCGCGAGCTGGCGTCGCGCGGCATCCGCGTGCTCTCGGTGGCGCCGGGCAGCATCCTGCACCCGGGAGGCTCGTGGGAGCGGCGAAAGCAAGCCGACCCGGCGGGAATCGCGGCGTTCGTCCAAAGCGAGATCCCGTTCGGCAGATTCGGCACCGCCGAGGAGATCGGCGACACCATTGCCTTCCTGGTCAGCCCCCGGGCGAGCTGGATTGCCGGTGCCTGCGTGGTGGTCGACGGGGCGCAGTCGCGCTCTTTCTGAGCGATGCGCATCCTATGAAAGTGAAACCCGTCAAGATCTACACCACCCAGACGTGCCCCTACTGCGTGCGGGCGAAAAGGCTGCTGCAGAACAAGAACGTCCCGTATCAGGAGATCGACGTCTCCTGGGATGACGAGGCGCGGCTGCAACTGATGCAGACCACCGGCCGGCGCACGGTGCCGCAGGTGTTCATCGGGGACACCCACGTCGGAGGGTCGGACGATCTCTACGCGCTCGAGCAGCGCGGCGAGCTGGACGCCCTGCTTCAGTAGAAGAGGAACCGCGCCAGGGCATTCGCGGCCCGCACGATCGAGAGCGGTTCGAGCAGTGGCGGGGCAGCGGCGATGCCCACCAGCGCGAAGAGCATGGCCGCTCGCGGTGGACGCCGCGCGGGAAGCGAATCGAGTTTCAGCAGAGGCAGCATGAGGACGGTGGCGGAGGCGAGCGCTGCCAGCGCCGGAGGGAGCCCGTTGGCGAAGAGCGCGCCGGCGATCGCGAGCGCCGCCCCGGCGTGGAAGACGTCGCGACCGTTGCCCGCGAACCAGCGCCCGCGGTAGGTCTCCGCGAGCGTGCGCGAGAGCTCGAGCAGCGCGGTGGCGACGGTAATCGCGAGAGCGCCGAGGGCGAGGCCGGCTCCGGGCTCCACGATGCGCTCGAAGCTGCCGAGTGGTTCCACCGTGTGGCGGAATAGCATGGCTTCCGGCACAATGCGCGACCGGTGCGCGCGCTCGCTCTCGCCTTGATCTGCACCGCTTGCATCGAGCGCCCTTTCGAGGAGCCGCCACCCGCACAGGCGCGGGCGCAGGTAGACCGCAGCGCGCTGCGAGACGTGCTGGTGCCTCCCCCGGGCGACGCGACAATCGTCGGCGCGGTCTTCGGCAACGCGGCGGAGCTGCTCGGGTACAAGCTGGAGCCGCCGCAGATGGTCCCCGGCCAGCGGGCGAAGCTGACTCTGTACTGGCGGTGCCGCGCCGAGCTCGAGCGCTGGCACGTCTTCGTGCACCTCGACGACGCGACCGGGACCGGCGCGCGCATCCACGCCGAGCACGATCCCGCCGGTGGACGCTTTCCCACCGACGCCTGGAAGGTCGGCGATCTGATCGCGGATTCGTTCACCTTCGGAGCGGGACCGAATCCGCTGCTGCTCTTCGTCGGGTTCTATACCGAGGGCGAGAACCGGCTCGCCCTCACCGCTGCCGGGCGCGGCCGCGACGACGGCAACAACCGCCTGCTCGCGGGCGTCCTGCCCATCGCGCATTGATGCGCGTCCTTCCGCTGCTGCTGCTCCTGCCCGCGACGGCGCTCGCGCACCAGCCCAGCGTCTCGTACAGCGAGCTGGCTGCGCACGGAAGCGAGATCGAAGGCACCCTTCGCTTCCCGCTCGCCGATCTGCGCGGCCAGATGCGCCTCGACGACCCCCGTGCGCCGCCGTTGCCGGCGCTGACCCGGCTCGTCCTGGAGCCGTTCGTGATCCGGGCGTCGGGCGAGCCCTGCGCGCTCCACCCGGGAGTGACGGCGGAGCCGGACGGCGAAGACGGCCTGGCGTTGCACGCGCGCTGGACGTGCAGGCGCGAAGCTTCCGAGCTTTCCATCCGCGTCGGGTTTCTCGAGACCTTTCCCGGCGGGCATACTCACTTCTCGCGGGTCGACTTCGGCCATGGCGAGCTGTCGCAGCGGGTCGCCCAACGGGACGAACCGTCGTTCGAGGCCCGGCGGACCGGATCGGCGCGAGGCGCGTTCGGTCGTTTTCTGCTCCTCGGCGTCGAGCACATCTTCACCGGCTACGACCACCTCGCGTTCCTCATCGGCCTGCTGCTGCTCGGGGGGAGCGCGTTGGAGCTGGTGAAGATCGTCACCGCTTTCACAGCGGCCCATTCGTTGACGCTCGCACTGGCCGCGCTCGGGCTGCTGACGCCGCCGGCGCGCGCCATCGAGCCGCTCATCGCCGCGAGCATCGTCTACGTCGGCACGGAGAACCTCTGGGCATTACGGCGCGGCAGCGCCGAGCGGGCGCTCCGGCATCGCTGGATCCTGACCTTCGCCTTCGGGCTCGTGCATGGATTCGGGTTCGCCGCCGTCCTCCGGGGGCTGCAACTTCCGCGGGCGGCGCTCGCATCGGGCCTCGTCTCGTTCAACATCGGCGTGGAGTGCGGGCAGGTCTGCATCGTCCTCCTGGCGTTGCCGGTGCTCCGGCGGCTGCGTCGGACGCCGGCCTTCGCCCCGGTGGCGTCCGGCTGCATCCTCGTGCTGGGCGGAGTCTGGCTGGTGTCGCGGCTGATCGTCTGATCAGCAGGACGAGGTCATCCGCGAGAGCGCGGATTCTGCGGTCCGATCTGGAGGCGCTTGATCTGCCGGTCGATCCGCGCCCGGAAGGCGTCGTCGCCCTCGACGAACTGCAGCCCGATCCCCGGCTCAGCCCACGGCATCTGCGGCTGCCCGGCCAGGACGCGATGGATGACCTTGGCCTGCACACCGACCGGAGCGTCGCCGTCCGGGAGCGCAAGGCGCATCGTCACCAGGGTTCCCAAGGGTACGTTCGCTTCCGTCTGCACGTACATTCCGCTGGTGCTGATGTTGCGCGCGCAGGCGGCGATGAGCGCGCCTCCGGCGCCGATCGTCACCGGCATCGACGTCGGATAGCGCGGGGCAGCGCGGTGCGGCGAGGTCGCGCTGCCGTCGGGGGAGGACCGGTTCAGGCGCGGCGCATGCAGCGACATCAGCGCCTCGATGCGCTCGGCGACACCGCGGACCGCATCTACGAGGTCGACCCAGAACCCGTCGCTCTGCGGTTTGCCGGCTGCCGTTCCGACGCGCCCCATGGCGGCGGCGGGCGGAAACGAGTCGGGCAAGTAGAGGTTCAGCGCCACCGGAGCGGCGCACGGCGGACGCCGCTGCGGGCACATCAGGAGCATGCGCGAGTCGGTCATCTCGCCGGAGGTAGTCTGGACCGCGGCCCCATGATGAGCGGCGAACCTTACCGGGAACACGATCTTCATTCCCCACCTCGCGTCGGCTGCCTCCATTCGTAAGCCCGAGCGCGGTGTAGGTTTCAAGCCGGCGCCCGACCTACCCGCGGAACGACGTTTCAATAGAGAACGGTCACAGTCACGTCGCCGTGAGGCGGAATGGCGAGGATCGCTGCGGATTTCAGGACCTTCACCTGACCGTCCACGAGAAGGGCTGCGGGAGCGGAGCGGTGTCCAGCCGCGCGAATCTCGATCGCGCCGCCGGACGCCTGAATCGTCGAGGAAAGCCTCGCCGACGCGATGACGACGGCCTTCACCTGGAACGCTCTGCGAACGACGCCCGCGCGGGCCCTTTGGGGGCAAGCGAGCGCGACGAGAACCGCTGCGAAGAAAGCCCCCAGGCCTGCCTCCCTCATGCGCCGGCTCGCTGCGCGTCGACCACCAGGATCCGCCGGTCTCGGCGGTCGACTCGATATTCGAAACGCCAGCCGGCGAGGTTGAGCTCGGCATTGCCGGCGCCCATCTCGCGCCACAGCGCGCTCCTCGCGGGGATCCCCTGGAGGGAACTGGCGATGCCGACGAGAACTTCGTGGGCGCGCGCGAGGAGGTCCGCCGGCGCCTCCTGCACGGAATCCGCGAAGTGAACCGAAAAGCCCTTGCCGAACTGACGCCGCATGTTGCCACTACGCGCCGAGCGGCAATCCGGGCCACACACGGCGAGTAGGTATGTCTACTCAGCAACCTTGCGTGGGAGGACCGACTCGCGAAATGCTGGGGCGGGGTTCGGTCTGTAGCTTGCGATCACCAGAAGTGTGCGCGAAGCCGACGGTGCCCGTGAATGCCCGGTAGCCGCCTTCGTAACCGATTCCCTCGTACGCCGTCTGCACGTCCCACTGTCGCGCCACGCTGAAGGTCGCGCCCAGGGCGAGCGGAAACGTGACGCGGCTGGTGCGGTCAAGCGGCAGGTCGCGCAGAAGCATGTTCGAGCGTCCGACCGATACTCCGACAAGTGGCTGGAGCGCGCCAGCCTCCGTGACCTGCCACAGCGGACCGCCGGCGAGGGTCGCGCTCCAGCCTCATGCCGGCTGGTCCGTCCAGCGCGAGACCCGCCCCGCCACCGCGGTGCTCCAGGCGACGCTTCTCGTCAGCCGGATCCGGTGCGCCAGGCCGAGGTTGGGGGAGAGAAGCACTCCTTCGGAACGCGCCCCGACGCCGAAGCCGAGCGTCGCACCGAGCCACGAGTCCTCGGTGCGCACCATCTGACGCGAAATCCCGAGCTGCAGCGGCGAAAGATGCAATGTCGAGTCGTCCGACAGCGAGAGATCCCAGCCGACCGGGGCATCAGCCCGTCCCGCCGAATTGAAGTCGTCCCGGGCATAGCCGCCGAGGATCCCCACGTGGAACGAGTCCACGCCGGCCGGCAGCGTGAATGGACGATCGATGACCGCTCGCCGGTAGTCGTTCAGCGCGGTACGCGCCGCGCATGCGTGAACGGCTGCGGCGCACAAGACAACGGGGACGCAGCGAATGCCACTGTACGCGGTCATGGAACCTCCGAGGCGGCCGATCGATGGTGGCTGCCGTCGGCATCCGTCACACAGCAGACCACGTCCAAAATCGCGCGGTCACCGGCGTCGCGAAAAAAAAATGGTCAGAGCCGCCCTGTAAGCCCGGAGCCCTCGGAGGAGTCCACGCCGGACCGCGGCGAGTAGCCAACGGCGGACAAATCAAGCGGTTGCGGTTTCGCGGGTTCTTGGCTGACCAGCTTGCCGGATCACTTTTTCGGTAACGCTTGGCCACGAAATGGCCACGGCTCAGCCGGCTGCTGCCAACGCCTGCTGCAGCCCGCGCGGCAGCTTGAGCGGAGCGAAGCGCTCACGCGAGTAGAGATAGTCCTCGCCCGATTCGTCGACGACGCGCAGAGCCTGTTGCGCTCGGCCGCATCGTCCCGGAGCGCGACGTAGATCTTCCTGGGCTCGAGTGACGCCGCGTAGCCGTCCTTCGACAGACAAACCACGAAGCTCTTCTTCGCGCGCGGCTTGGTCATGTAGAGGCATCCTAGCAGGCGCGCGGCAAACCGTAGCACCGCGCAGGAGCCTGCGGCATAATCTCAGCATGGCTGGTTCGAACACCGCCCGCGTGGTCATCTCCTGGAGCGCGAAGGCGAATGCCTACGTCGCCCGCGACCCGGCGCGGCCAGGTGTACTCGCTCGCGGAGCTACGCTCGCCGAAGCAGCGCGCGAGCTGGCAGCGGTCGTCGAATCAAAGGCCGGCCAACCGCTACTCGCGGCCGTTGATGCAATCCAGCGCGAAGTAGCCCGCAAGCGCCTCCGCGTCTCGCACAAGGAAATCGCCGCCGAAGTCCGCGCCACGCGCGCCGAGCGCCGCCGCCGCGGGTGAGACTCGTCTTCGACACCAACGTCTTCGTCTCGGTGCTGCTTACGCCAGGCGGCACCTCCGATCGAGCATTCCGGGCCGCAGTCGCAATCGGCGCAACGTTTCTCTCTACGACGCACGCATGCTTGCCGAATACCGAGCCGTCTTGAGCCGGCCGAAGTTCTGGCCCGTCATCGCTCCGCCAATGATCGAACAGCTGGTGTCCGTTCGCGAATGGCCACGGACAAAGCGCGGCGAGGGTCACCTTCCACGCAGCAGGATGTCCTCCCGCTACGGTTCGGCACTTGGAATCGCGACCGGGGAGCCGTTCATTGCCGGTCGGAAAGCGGCGTTGGTCTTGCGATTGCGCAGGATCGCGCCTTGCGCCCCAACGGCGATGATCTCGACGCCAGGGCTGCCCCAGAGCGCTGAGAGGCGCGAAGCGCCAGTGTCTGCAACGGTCCAGACGTTGCCGTCCCAGTGCAGAATCGCGCCTGCAGTGGCCCACGTCGCGACGGCATACACATCGGATGCGGACGTTCCGGAAATCGCCATGAGGATGCCGATGTCCTGCACGCCCGCGCGTGTCCAGCTGGAGCCGTCGAAGTGCAGCATCAGGCTGTGCGACCCATCGTAGCCAGCAGCCCACACGTCGTTCGGGCCACTGCCCCAGATGGAGGTAATAGACCACGCTTCGCCGCCATCGAGCCTCAGAACCGACCACTGCGTACCGTTCCAGTGCGCAAGTGCTCCCCGTCCGCCGGCCCAAACGTCCGCGGCCGCCGTACCCCAGACCGCAAACAGGCCGAACGGCGCGCCTGTCTCGACGGATATCCAGCTCGTGCCATTCCGATGGATGGTCGTGTTCTCTCCGACGCCCCACGCGTCGCTTGGGCCAGAAGCCCAGATTGCGCTTAGGCCCAAGCTCGTCGGCGGAAGCGTCAACGAAGTCTCCCAACTCGTGCCGTCCCAGTGCTGGAGCTCGATCCCTGCGGTCCACGTCGCCAGTTCCACCCAGACGTCGCGCTCTCCACTGCCACCGATGGCCATCACTCGGCCAACGCATGCTGCGCAAGCGGCCGTCCACGCGGTACCGTCGAAATGGAGGAGGGAATGGCCGCCGGGACCGTCCCCCCCGGCCCACACGTCGTTGGCCCCGGAACCCCACACTGACGAGAGCCACAGCTCAGGCCCGCGGATAAGATCCGTCCACGACCCGTTCGCGTCCTGGCGGAGAATCGTCGAGCGCTCGACATAGCCCCAGCCCTGCTGACCCGCGACCCAGAGCTCGGAGCCCGCGATTGAGACCGAGACCGGCTTCGTCAGTACCGGGACTAGCGACAACCTCGTCCAGGTGCCCGCATGCAGCGACGACATCGCTCCTTCTCCAAAGCACCAGGTCTGATCAGGCGTACCGCCAATCGCCGCGCAGTTGTCATCGATGCGAGAAACCTTCCACGTGCTGCCGTCCCAATGCCAAAGCGGGAAACCCCACCCCGCGACCGCCCAGACGTCCAACGCGCTGCGGCCCCAGATTGCCCGCAGCGGTGGCGTCACCTGCTCGGTGCACCGGAAGTCCGCGCATTCCAACATCTCCGGCGTCGTCCAGGTGGAACCATCAAAGTGGAACGGTCCTGGCCCGGCGACCCAGACATCGGAAGCGCGGTCGAACCACACCGCGCGGTAATCCGCGTTCGGGGATGGCCCCGCAGGCGCGGGTATCCAGGAGCTCCCGTCCCACCGAAGTGCGGTAGCGTGTGATCCGACCACCCAGAGCTCGCCGTCTGCGCCGTACACGCCGTGGAGATCCTCCGCACCTGCCGGGACGAGATTCCAGTTCATGCCGTCCCAATGAGCCGCGAAACCGGCATTGCCGACGACCCAGAGGTCATCCGGCCCGGCGCCCCACAAACCGTTGAGATCGACGTCTGCGATGTGGAACGATACGACGATCTTGCCATCCCAATGCACGAGCATCCCGTGCGCACCCGCTACCCACACGTCGTTCTCACCCACCGCGTAGACGGAGCTCGGGTCGTTGACCTGCGGCAGAGGATTCTCCCAGCACCACCCCGCGGCGTTGCAGGCGTCCCCGTAGGAGACCGCTGTCGAGATGCCCGCGTCGAGCGCCGCGCCAGCGTCGACAGCACCTTGAGCGCCTGAGTTGGATGCGTCACCGCCGTCCGCTGATGTCCCGGCGTCGGCAACACCGCTCGGGCCCGACGACGACGGCTCGGTCGCGACCATGTGACTCATACGACAGGCGAAGAGCAGCGCTGCGAGAACGACGGCGAGGGGGCGCATTTTGCTCGGGTATGAACGCGGGGGGGTGTGCGCCACGGACCGCTGTTCGGATTTGCCGGATTGCCAACATCAACTCCGTCTTGGGCGAGGAGGGTGAAGCCGTTGGCGAGGACCCCGCAATCGAGGTGCCGCGCGAAATTTGAGTCAACGAGCGGCAACACTAAACGAGCATCGGCCGCGTGTGTGCGTTTGGTGCCGAGGTTCCGGGACCCCGAACGTGATCTAGTTGGCCGGAGGACTATGCCGGTGTGACTGGTCAAGGAGGTCTGCAGACTCCGAGACAGACGTCTGCAGATGATAAGTCATTTGCTCTTGCGCAAATCCCTGGATGGCGTTTTCGGCTGCTTCTTGCGAATCCCCATCTCCTCCTCGACCTGCTCGAGCGCGCGGAAGAGAAGCATGCGCGCGGCGTTGCTGGCGCTGGCTTCGATGCCGGGCTGGGTTTGGTTGAGGTAGTCGCGGTAGCGCTGGATGCGCTCCACCGTGCCCGCCGGGAGGCGGACGTTGAAGAGCGCGAAGTCTTCGCTCGTCTTTCATCGCGTGGCTTCCTTTCGTTGCGGTTTGCGGCCCTAACGGCGGAGTCTGTGCAGCACCATTGCTGCCGCGTTCATCAGTTCGGGGTAGGCAGGCTCGGTGACAACTGGTTTGGCGGCGCGGACCGTGTGACGGACCCGCTGGATGATGC
>VBKI01000009.1:10968-11311 GCA_005879535.1 Deltaproteobacteria bacterium
AACGCCTCCTGCTGAAAGCGCTTGAGTACTTCGATCTCGCGGCCTCGCGACCGGCAACCCGGCGCGCGGCCTGCCCAAGTCGCTGATGCGGCTGATCCGCCCGACGCACGACCCGAAGAAGACGCCGTTCATCGAACGGCTGGACGACGTGCGCCGCATCTTCCTCGCGCTGCCCGAGCCACTCAACGTCGCCTACGCGATCGGCGCCCTGGCTGGCCTGCGCACCGGCGAGGTGTTCGCGCTGCGCTGGACGCACGTCGACCTGGCCGCGCGTCGCATCCACGTCCGCGAGTCCGTCAATGGCCCCCTCAAGGACGGCGACTCTCGCATCGTGCCGGTCCTC
>VBKI01000010.1 GCA_005879535.1 Deltaproteobacteria bacterium
GAGAAGATGGAGAAGGTGCCCTCTGTGAAAGGAAAGAAAAGACATGAGCAGCCATGAGCAATACGCGCCGGGTGCCGCTTCTGGCGCAGAGGTTCGAAAAGACGGAGACAAGTGGACGCTCGTTCTCGCCCGCGACCTCCCCCACAATCCCAAAAACGTTTGGAAGGCGCTCACGGACCCCGAGCATCTCCGCGAATGGGCTCCATTCGATTCTGACCGGAACCTCGGTAGCGTTGGCACCGCAAAGCTCTCGACAGTGGGGGCGCCGACGCCGCATGTATCCGAGACCCAGGTGAAGCGGGCCGACGCGCCCAAGGTGCTCGAATTCACCTGGGGCGGACAGGACATCCGCTGGGAACTGGAGCCGCTGGGAGGCGGCGGCACTCGGCTCACGCTTTGGCACAACATCGACCGCGGATTCATATCGATGGGCGCTGCGGGCTGGCACATCTGCTTCGATGTGCTGGAGCGGTTTCTCGCTGGTCGGCCCATTGGACGCATCGTGGGCGCCGAGGCCATGAAGTTCGGCGGCTGGCAGCGATTGAACGCCGAGTACGCAAAGCAGTTCGGCGTTGAGACCCCCGGTTGGCCCTCTCGCCCGACCTGAGCCCTCTGGGGACTCTCGTACTTGTTCTGGCGCCGCCTGCAGGCCACGCCGGCGAGCGCCGACCGCGCGGTGTGCGATCAGGTGACGGCGCGCCGCCTCGCCGCGGACCAGGGCCCGCGACGTGCGGCCAGAGAGCGTGGCGTCACGATTTCAGGAACGACAGCAGGTCTGCGTTGATGGTCTCGGCCTGCGTGGTGGGCATACCGTGTGGAAAGCCCTTATAGGTCTTCAGCGTCCCCTTCTTGAGTAGCTTGGCGGACAGCGGACCTGCGTCGGCGTAGGGGACGATCTGGTCGTCATCCCCGTGCATCACCAGGACGGGAACCGTGATCTTCTTGAGATCGTCGGTGAAGTCCGTCTGTGAGAACGCGACGATTCCGTCGTAGTGGGCCTTGGCCCCGCCCATCATTCCCTGCCGCCACCAGTTCTGGATGATGCCCTCCGAGGATTTCGCGCCCGGCCGGTTGAACCCATAGAAAGGCCCCGCCGGAAGGTCGCGATAGAATTGCGCGCGATTGTTGGCGACCTGTGCCTGAAGATTGTCGAACACTTCCTTGGGCAGGCCCCCAGGATTGGCCGCCGTCTTCACCATCAGCGGCGGCACAGCGCTGATGATGGCCGCCTTGTCGACCCGGCTCTCGCCATGCCGTGCCAGATAATGGACCACCTCGCCGCCACCGGTGGAATGACCGACATGCACCGCATTCCTCAGGTCGAGGTGAGTGGTCACCGCCGCGAGATCGTCGGCATAGTGGTCCATGTCGTGCCCGTCGCTGGTCTGCGTGGACCGGCCGTGACCGCGCCGGTCATGCGCGATGACACGGTAGCCGCGAGTCGCGAAGAACATCATCTGCGCGTCCCAGTCGTCTGCCGAGAGTGGCCAGCCATGGCTGAAAACGATGGGCTGCCCCTTGCCCCAGTCCTTGTAGAAGATCTCAACGCCGTCCTTCGTCTTGACTTTGCTCATGGCGCGCTTTCCTTCGCTTTGGGTGGTCGCTCCTGCAACTCGGGACGCGCTGCGGAGATCAAGCCCCGCGCAGGCCGCTGTGCGTCCAACCAGGAACGTGCGTCGCGAGGCATCGTGAACCTGATGCCGCTTCGACGTTTTCGTTCCATCAGGTCATCGCCCCAGAGGCGGAACGCCTCGGACACGCGCCCGATTCAACAAGCGCCTCGATGGCCGCATGCCGGCGTGATCGCGCAGTCGATGCCCCCGGAGACCGTGAGCAAAGATGGCGCCGGCATGCTCGGCCTCAATCTGGCGGATGCAGTCGGATACACCATCGGCGCCCTTCGCCGTCTGGACGTGAAGACCGGCGACGCCACTGCCGCGCTCGAACGGCGGATCGCAGAGCGCGAACGCCGCATTGCCTAACTGGAGGCGCGCATCTCGAAACTCGAGCGGCTGCTGTCACCGGAGCTACGACAGTAATCTGGAGGCGGCCTCAAGTGCCGGAGGATGCTTATCGAGCGCCCACACCTTTAGAAGCCTCAGCTTCGTGACGCCCGGCTCGATTCTTCACTTCACCAACCGCAGCTTCTTACGTTTGCGGTGGACCTTGCCGGCCGGCTTGCGGTGGCGGTGCGCGACGATGTTACCTGTGCTCATCGAACGCCACGATTTTTGGCTCCTCTTCTTCAACATCACGCGCCCGGTATCGTGATGCACTCGAACAATGCCCAACGCCGTCCGGACGTCCGTGTACCCGGCCATAATCCTCCTTAGGCTCAGGTTACCATTGCCCGGACGTATGCACACCGGGCGCCCAATGCACGTTCGACCCCGGCTGGGAGTGCAATCGCGGTCGCCGGCCCGTACTATCGCGCCAACATGCGGACGGCCCCCGCGCTATGGCCGCGGGGGCGCAAATTCGAATCCTGCAGCGCCCACCACGATTGTCATGCGTCGTTTACGGCGCGCCCCCCGCGGGATGGAAGCGTTCAGCCGATGCCACTGGATCCTCACCGTACACCGCGCCCCCGGCAGCCACCACAGTGCCATTGCCGAGCGTCGTCAGCGTGTGGCCGTAGCGCGCCTGGGACATGCTTCCGGTGAGTGACCAAGTCTGGCTCGCGAGATCAAAAACCTCCGCGCTCGCGCGTGTCGGCGTGGGCTCGTTGCAGCACGTGTAGCCGCCGGAGATCACCGCAGCGGCGCCGCCCTGGATGACGGCGGCGCTGTGCTCACGCCGCGCCGTCCTCATCGTCTGCACGACCTGCCAGGTCTGGCTGGCGGGATCGTACAGCTCTGCGTCGGCGATGCCGCTGCAGCACCCGCCGGCACTACCGCCGGCAAGGAGTACGCGGTCCCCGTTGAGCAGGCTCGCGGTGTGGAGCGCTCGTGCTGTTGCGAGAGTCCCAACCGCCGTCCACGATTCTGTATCGGGGTCGTAGATCTCGGCCGAGGCAGTCGCTGCCGTGCCCCTGAACGTGCCGCCCGCGACAAGGACGGTGCCATCGCTGAGCAGCGTCGCGGTGTGCCACGCGTGCGCCTCTCCGAGGTCGCCGGTGATCGTCCACTCTTCGGTCGCCGGATCCCACAACTCGCTCGAAGTGAGGGACGCCTGACCGTCGACGTCGCAACACCCGCCCGCGACGAGCACCATTCCGTTCGGCAGGAGCGAAGCGGTATGCGCGTACCGTGCACTGTTGAGCGTGCCGGTCGCCGTCCACTGCCCCGTGGATGGATCGTAGATTTCCGCGAGGGCGCCATCGCCGCCACTTCCCCCGGCGACCAGCACGCGGCCGTCCGCCAGGCGCGTCGCGGTGTGCAAGTTACGCGCGCTGATCATGCTTGCGACCGTTGTCCATCCGCCCTTACCGGGATCGTAAATCTCGGCGGATGCGATCGCGGGTTGCCCGATGCCGACTCCGCCCGTGACCAGCAGGGTGCCGTCATCGAGCGGCGTCGCTGTGTGATTCCTGCGCGCTGCTGACAAGCTGCCGGCAGCGGTCCATGTGCCGGCGGTACTCGTCAACACGAAACTGTACGTGGCGGCACTTGCCGGTGCGGTTACGCTCCGCGGATTCGCCTGAGAGCCATCGCTCCAACCGCTGAATACGTATCCGTCCGGCACCGGGATCGTGAGGGTGCAGGTCGCCCCAACCGTCCAGGTCAACGTCGCCGGCGTCGCGAATGTCCCGGCATTGCAGTTCGTACCCGTTGCCGTGAAACTCGCGGCTGCTACGTTCGATGAGATCGTGACCTGCGTCGTCTGCGGCGCGGCCCCCGCGGGGTGGAAGCGTTCAGTCGATGCCACAGGATCCTGGCCGTAGACTGCGCCCCCCGCCGCCACCACGGTGCCATCGCCGAGCGTCGCCAGTGTGTGGCCGTAGCGCGCCTGTGACATGCTTCCGGTGAGCGACCACGTCTGGCTCGCGAGGTCGAAGACCTCCGCGCTGGTGCGTGTCGGCATCGGCTCGTTGCAGCACGTGTAGCCACCGGAGATCACCGCAGCGGCGCCGCCTGCGATGACGGCGGCGCTGTGCTCACGCCGCGTCGTGCTCATCGGCTGCACGGCCCGCCAGGTGTGGCTGGCGGGATCGTACAGCTCCGCGGCGGTGATGCCGTTGCAACATCCGCCGGCACTGCCGCCGGCGAGGAGTACGCGGTCGCCGTTGAGCAAGGTCGCGGTGTGGAGCGACCGCGCAGTTGCAAGGTTCCCCACCGCCGTCCACGATCCTGCGGCGGGGTCGTAGAGCTCGGCCGAAGCAGTCGACGCGGTCCCCCTGAACGTGCCGCCTGCGACAAGGACGGTGCCGTCACTGAGCGGCGTCGCGGTGTGCCACGCGTGCGGCGCGCGGAGGTCGCCGGTGATCGTCCACTGTCCGGACGCCGGATCCCACAACTCACTCGAAGTGAGGGACGCCTTGCCGTCGACGTCGCAACACCCGCCCGCGACGAGCACCATTCCGTTCGGCAGCAGAGAAGCGGTATGCGCATATCGGGCGCGGTGCAGCGCGCCGGTCGCCGTCCACCGTCCGGTCGACGGATCGTAGATTTCCGCGAGGGCGCTGAGGGCGCCACCGCTGCCGGCCCCGCCGGTGACGAGCACGCGGCCATCCGCCAGGAGCGTCGCGGTGTGCAGGTAACGGGCACTGATCATGCTTCCGACCGTCGTCCATCTATCGGTAGCCGGATCGTACGTCTCGGAAGATGCGACCGCGGGTTGCCCGATGCCGACTCCGCCGGTGACCACGACGGTGCCATCCCCGAG
Organism: Deltaproteobacteria bacterium; assembly: GCA_005879535.1. Lineage (NCBI taxonomy): Bacteria > Pseudomonadati > Myxococcota > Myxococcia > Deltaproteobacteria bacterium. The sequence goes on from VBKI01000010.1 coordinate 4,825, forward strand.
CAGCGTCGCCGTGTGATTCTTTCGCGCTGCTGACAAGGTGCCCGCAGCGGTCCACGTCCCACCGTCCTGCGCCTTTCCTGGTGACGGAAACAGGAGCACCATCAGGCAAAGGACCTTCAAAAGAATGACCGGCGAGGCGAGGTGCTTCATGACTTCCCTCGAAGGTGTGCCGAACCGGCGCGCATCACCGACCGCATCAAAGGTTTCGGCTCCCGCCGTGCGAAACCAATCTGGTGAAATCGTGCAATTTGACTGCATGAAATGCCGGAGTCGGATCGGGTAAACAGCTGCATCCGCATCGCTGTTGACTCACCGCGGCTTGACGTCAGAGCACGCATGGCGGCGGACGACGAGCTGCGTTCGCGCACGCTCGAAGAGGTCACGCTGGCTGCGAAAGCCTTCGTTGGCTGTTCATCAGGGCCAGCCTAATTTTGCAAGGCTCTATTTGCAAAATTGCGAAACGGCTTTCCCGTCCTGAATATGCCCGCGCTATGAAAAGCTACCAACGCTTCAATGATCGGCGGAACCAGCCAAACGCTTGTGTAGTTTAGTTTATCGTATCGACAAGCTCATTTGTAGGCCCGCTCCGTTCTCATTGTAGCCGCTTGGATCGGTGGCTGCGCGTGCATAAAAGCGTCTCGATGCAGTACACGACTGGAGCATTGCCGGAACGGCTCGAACGCCTCGCTCGAGTGCGGCGTTGGTCCTGGATATAGCTTTCGTTTATCTTTTCACGTGTAACGTAATCGAGGACGTTGATAAGGAATCGATAATTACACATCGGTGCAATCGATAGACGAAGAAGGGATGCGATATGTGCAGAAGGACATGGTCCCTTGTACTGGCGGCAGCAATCGTCCCCACCACCCTTTCCTACGCGGCCGGCTTCGGGGATCCGCTCCCTGGCCTGACGCCTGAACAACAGACCGCGTTCCAGGACGGCAAGACCGCCTTCGTCGCTGTAGAGACCGCACCCGAAGGCTTAGGACCGATTTTCAACGAGAACTCGTGCGCCGCTTGCCACGTCGGTCCCGCTGGAACGGCGGCGACGGGCGCCGTGGGCGGAACCACCGAGCGCCTCGAAACGCGGTTCGGCAAGTCGGTCTACGGCGCCTTCGACCCGCTCGCGAACAAGGGCGGCTCCTTGTTGCAAGACCATGCCATCGGCGCGGCAGCGCAATACCTCGTGAACCCGACGCCGTACTGCCTGACCTTCGTGTTCACTCCCGAAAGTGTCCCGGCCGAGGCCAATGTCGTCGCCCGCCGTCGCAGGAGCCGAAACCTTTGATGCGGTCGGTGATGCGCGCCGGTTCGGCACACCTTCGAGGGCATCTTCTATCCCGCCACCTCGGGTCAGCCGAGCCACCTCATCAATGCGGACGACGGCGAACCAGCGATCGGCCGGTTCGGCTGGAAAGCGCAGGTCCCCACGCTCCACGTGTTCAGCGGCGACGCGTATCTCAACGAGATGGGCGTGACGAACCCTTCGTTCATGGCCGAGAGTTGCCCGCAAGGAGACTGCTCCACGGCGGACGGTCATCCGCTCTCTTGCAATCCATCTCAGGGGCTCAACGACGACGGCGACGACGTCGATCACTTCACGAACTTCATGCAGCTCCTTGCACCGCCTCCGCGCGGGCCAGTGGGACCCAACCAGATCGCAGGTGAGACTGTCTTCGAGGCGATCGGCTGCGCCCAGTGCCACACCAAGACCTTGACGACCGGCGCGAGCCCGATCGCGGCGCTGGACCACGTCGATTTCCACCCCTTCTCGGACTTCTTGCTGCACGACATGGGAAGCCTGGGCGACGGCATCACGCAGAACGAGGCCACCGGACGCCTGATGCGCACGCAGCCACTCTGGGGCTTGCGCGCGCAGACCCGTTTCCTCCACGACGGGCGCGCCTTGACCATCAGCGACGCGATCACGGCGCACAAGGGCCAGGGCGCGCTGGCCGGGGAGACATTCGAGGCGCTCGATCCGGTATCGCGCGCGTTCCTGCTCGATTTCCTCAACTCGCTCTGAGCTCTCACGAGAGCAACTCCAGACGCGCGCAGGGCGGTCCCGGCGGGCTGTCGTGCGGCGTCCATTCTCCCTAACGCGCCAGCTCTTGACTTTCGTCTTATGCGCGGCGCATCGATGCGCCGCGGTCAGGGGGGGAAGGGCGACGGGGATACAAACCGCCCTTGATCCGTCCTTTGCTCCCTGCAGTTCCACTTCGCCCGCCAGGACGAAGGCGTGCTCTGCACTGAGGAGACATCCATGAGAACCATCGCATTCGCCATTGTCGCAGCGTTCGCCCTCGCCCCGTCTCTCGCCCATGCCAAGATCACCAGCGTCACCTGGGATCCTACGCGCTCGCAGTCGCCGACGTTCGGTGGCCTGAGCTTCGGCTCGGTCGGCCAGTACGAAAAGCTGCGCGGTACCGCAAAGGGTGTGCTCGACCCGAACGACCCGCGCAACAGGGTGATCACCGACATCCTCGCCGCGCGCAACGCCGACGGGATGGTCGAGTACTCGATGGATGTCTTCGTCCTCAAGCCGATCAATCTGGCGAACGGCAACCAGCGGCTGTTCTTCGATTTCAACAACCGCGGCCAGATGCGCCTGGGCAGGTTGAACCAGGTCGACCTGAACAACGAACCGACTACGGCGGCGGATGCCGGCGACGGGTTCGTCATGAAGCACGGCTTCGCCGTCGCCGCGAACGGCTGGGACTTCGGCGCGACCGGCACCGCCAACATGAAGATCTCGGTGCCCAAACTCACCGGCCTGGCGGGGCCGTCGTACGAATACCTGGTGTTCGACAACGCTACGACTACGACCGCCACACTGACCTTCCCGGCGAACACGCTCGATAAGACGTTGGCTAGACTGACGGTGCGTGCGCACCTGGACGACACGCGCAGCGACGTTGCGTGGGAATACGTCTCTGCGACCAGGATCCAGCGGCAGGGCGGCACGCCTTTCCAGCAAAGCGCGATCTACGAGTTCACCTATATCGCCAAAGATCCGGTGGTGTCGGGCGTCGGCCTGGCCGCCACGCGCGATTGGGTGACCTTCCTGCGTCACGCAACGTCTGCCGAGGGCAATCCGCTCGCGGGGCACGTGCAGCACACCTACAGCTATTCGATTTCGCAGCCCTCGCGCACGCTGAACGACTTCGTGAGGTTCGGCTTCAACGAGGATCTGCAGGGCCGGCGAGTGCTGGACGGCATCTTGAGCCACACCGGAGGCGGCAGCGGCGATCAGATCAACTACCGCTACGGCCAGACCGGCAGGACCGAGCGCAACCGTCAGAACCACCTCTATCCCGAGGGTGTCTTCCCCTTCGCGCACCAGCTGATGACCGATCAGCTGAGCGGCAAGACCGCCGGGCGCGACGAGCGCTGCACGGCGAGCAACACCTGCCCGAAGCGCTTCGAGGTGAACACGTCGAACGAGTACTGGGTCAAGGCAGGATCGCTCTTGCACGCCAACACGTACGGCGAAGACCTGAAGGACCCCGAAGACGTCCGGTACTACCTGATGTCGGGCCAGTCGCACGGCGTCGGCGACGTCACCGACCGAGGCGTCTGTCAGCAGTTCACCAACGGCGTCAGCCCCTATCGCGCGCATCGCGCGCTGCTGCTCGCGCTCGACGCATGGGTGAGCTATGGGATCATGCCGCCTAAGAGCGAGATCCCGCAAGGCGGTCATCGCGCGTGGGCGGTGACGCGTCCGGGGTTCGAGACCGGCGTGGTGCCACAGGACGAGCTCGGCTGGCCGAGCATCCCGGGCGTCATGTACACCGGGGTGATCACCACCCGGTACTTCCGCGATTTCGGTTCGGAGCTCGAAAGCGGGATTCTCTCGAGTTACCCGGCATCGCTTGTGGGTCGCCCCTCGTACCCGATCTTCGTATCGAAGGTGGACCACGACGGCAACGAGATCGCCGGCGTGCGCATGCCCGGCGTCGAGGCGCCGACGGCCACCACCACCGGCTGGGCGCTGCGCCGCGCCGAGTTCGGCGGGCCCGACGGCTGCGAGTCCGACGGCCAGAACATTCCGTTCGCGACCACGAAGAAGGAGCGCCTGCAGAACGGCGACCCGCGCAAGTCGCTGGAGGAGCGCTACAAGGACCACGACGGATACGTGAAAGAGGTCGCAAAGGCGGCCCACAAGCTGCAGAAGGACGGCTTCCTGATCGAGCAGGATGTGCAGTCCTTCATCAACGAAGCGCAGGCGAGCGACGTGCTCAGGTAATCGGGGAACCGGCACGCCGCGACCGCCACCAGCAGGATGACGAGCGCCGCCCAGGAGACTACGGAAACGGCGGCGCCCGTGCGCAGCTCGCGCCGTCGTAGGCTCCATATTTCGCCTACAGGCCCACATCTGCGCAGGTTCGCGCCGGAATGGTTTCTTGTCCGAACGCGCCGCTCCGGTATCTTCGTCGGAGGGAGGTGGCACCGATGGGCATGCGGCTCTTCTTCGTTCTCCTGACGCTCGGTGGATCGATCTACCTGTTCATGCGCGAGACGGGCGACCGCCGTTATGCCATCGGAGCGCTCGCGGCGTCGGCCTTGGGGCTGCTGCTCCAGCTGAACGTGATCTCGCTGCGCGTGTCGTACGCGCGCACCGTCGTCTGGGCGGCCATCGCCGTGTGCGCCGGGATGATCTGGAACCGCGAAGGCTCCAAGACCGGCGCGACCGTGGCCGCCGCCATGACCTTCGTCTCCACGTTGACCGTCGCGCTGGCGCTCCGGATCCTGCGCTAGATCAGGCGCGACAGCTCCTCCGGGTACGCCTTCAACAGCGTCTCTGGCGCCTTCACCGGCTGCCGTGTGACCTGTGCCTCCAGCATCAAGGCATTCGTCACCGCCTGTCCGGCGAAGTGGTTGTTGTTGACGACGTAGACGTCGGTGACGCTCGGCTCCAGAGCGAGCGCCTTCGTGCGCTCCGCCCACGGCTTCAGCTCGGCGGCGGAGTACAGGTAATCGTACCGCTCGTCGCGTCCCGCGGTCTTCCGGAACCAGTCCTTGTAATTCCGGCCGTGGACGCGGATGTAGCCCACCGATGACGTGGCGCGGGCGGAGGGTGGCAGCGAGTTGCGGAACATTGGCTGATCGAGGTTGACGATCCCGATCCGTCCCGCCGCGAGCTCCGCGTAGAAGTCCGGTTCGTTCCAGGAGATGTGGCGGACCTCAATCACCAGCGGATACTCGCGGAAAGCGCGGGCCAGGTCGCGCAGCCATTCGCGATTCCGTTCATCGTTGCGAAAGGACCAGGGAAACTGCAGCAGGACCGCGCCCAGCTTCCCCGCTGTGGCGAGAGCATCGAAGCCGGCGCGAACCGAGTCGACGTCCTCTCGCGTCCACGCCGTGTCGCGCTCGTGCGTGAAGCGCCTCCACAGCTTCGCCGTGAAGCGGAACTGGTCCCGCTCGCCAACGCGCTGCGCCCAGCCGCGCGCGACCTCGGCGGTAGCGGGCCTGTAGAACGTGGAGTTGATCTCGATGGTCTGGAAATATCGCGACAGATAGCGCAGCGGGTCAAAGCCCTTCGGCTTCGGGGCCGGATAGACCTTGCCCGCCCAGTCCGGATAGTCCCAGCCCGCCGGACCGAACCGGATGTGAGTATCAGGCTTGTCCGCAGAAAAGCGCGCCATAGATCGTGTGGATGCACATCGGGCGGAAGGGCGCAACCCGTCTGTTCGCCGTCACGGCGAGCGCTCTGTTGGCCGCCTGCGGCGGCGTCGAGACAGGCACGGGCCCGAGCGAGAAGCTGCCCGACACGCCGATCTTCTACGTCGACGCGAACAATGGCGCGGACACCAACCACGGCCGTACGCAGGCAGCGGCATTCAAGACGCTGAACCGTGCTGCCGGCGCCGTGCAGCCCGGTTGGACCGTCCAGGTGATGAACGGCACCTACACGAGCAATGGCACCGACAACCCGCTGACGATCTCGATTTCCGGCACGCCGGACGCCTGGATCACCTTCACCGCCGCCGCCGGACATCATCCGGTGATCCAGATTCCGCGCGGATCCGGCGCCTGGGCAGGCATCCACCTCTTCGGCGTCGCGTACGTGATCGTCGACGGATTCGAGGTGATCGGTCAGCGGGCCTCGATTACCGCGGAGGAGGCGGCCAGAAATGACGGTACGCAAGCGACGCTCAATCACAACTGCGTCTACATCGATGGCGTGGGTTACGCCGACGTGCACCCGCCGGTCCCCCACGACATCGTCGTCCGCAACTCGACGCTGCACGACTGCGCGGCCGCGGGCATCGAGGTGAACGTCGCGGACGCGATCACCATCGAGCACAACCGCATCTACAACAACTCCTGGTGGACGGTCTTCGGGACCAGCGGCATCGGTCTCTACCATCTCACCGACGCGCCGGGGAGCACGACCAAAAACGGCTACAAGAACTTCATCGTCGGCAATCTCTCCTACGGCAACCGCAACAACATCGAGTTCAAGGGCGACGTGCCGCCCGGAATCTACGACGGCAACGGGATCATCGTCGACGACTCGAAGCATACCCAGCGCGCGCTAGGAATCCGCGACGTCCAGGGAATCCCGTATACCGGTCGGACGTACATCGCGAACAACGTCGTGCACGACAACGGCGGCCGCGGCATCCACCTGTATCGCTCGGAGCACATCGACGTCGTCAACAACAGTTCCTGGAATGACATGCTCAGCTCCTCGGACTACATCCTGTCCGGACAGATCGACGCGCTCCAGTGCGCGGACGTGAACGTCATCAACAACGTCGCCGTGAACCTGATCGGCAAGGCGCTGACGTTCAACGACGGCAACCATTACGACTACAACCTCTGGGACGGCGCCAAAGTCCCCTTCAAGTGGAACCAGGACATCGCCGGCCAGGCGCTCTTCGTCGACCCGGCGAACAGCAACTTCGCCCCGGGCGCGGGCTCGCCCGCGCTGCGATCGGGGACGAGCGCCCTGGCGCCGGCGGACGACTTCTTCGGGAAGCCGCGTCCGGCGGGGGCCATCGATCGCGGGGCGGTGCAGGTCAGCCAATAGTCCCGACGCCGCGTCGGCAGCCGCGACATATACTGCGCCGTCATGCTCGGGCAACGGCAGGGACCGCGGGCGCGCCGCATCCTTCGCAAGGATCTGCTGGTGACGCTCGCGCCGACCGCGCTGATCATCGTGGCGGCATTCGGGATCACCATGCTGTTCGTCAAGCCGGCTCCGCCGAAGAAGCTCACCATCGCCGTCGCTCCCGACGAGGGCGGATCGCGATACTACGCGCGACGCTACCAGGAGATCCTCAAGCGCCACGGGATTACCCTCGACGTGCGGCAGACGGGCGGGTCGATGACCAACGTCCAGCTGCTCGCGGACGAAAACTCCGGCGTGGACGTGGCCCTGGTTCAAAGCGGGACCGACGCCGGCGAGCGCGCCGCGCATATCGTCTCGCTGGGCAGCATCACGTACGTTCCCCTCTGGGTGTTCTACCGGGGCGATCCACTCGACGACGTCCGCGATCTGAAGGGCCGCCGCCTCGCCGTGGGCGGAGCGGAGAGCGGTACGCGCTCGCTCGCGCTGACGCTGCTGGCTGCGAGCGGCGCCGACAAGCCGCCGACGACTCTGCTGCCCCTCGAGCGCGAGGCCGCTGTCGAGCAGCTCAACAAGGGCGCGATCGACGCCGCCTTCCTCGTGGCCCCGGCCGAAGCGCCGTCGATCAAGAAGCTGGCGGCCACTGCCGGCATCCGGCTGATGAGCTTCGCCCGCGCCGACGCCTACGTCCGCCGCTTCCCGTATCTGTCGAAGCTCGTCCTCCCCCACGGGGTCTTCGATCTCGCCACCGACGTCCCCGATCGCGACGAGGTCCTGCTCTCGCCGACCGCCAACCTCGTCGTGCGCGATACGTTGCATCCGGCGCTGGCGTACCTCCTGCTGCGCGCCGCCACCGAGGTGCACGGTGGCTCAGGGATGCTCGTCCGCGCCGGCGAGTTTCCCGCGCCGCGCGAAGCGGGCTTCGCGCTCAGCAGCGTGGCGAGGCGGTACTACCAGGCAGGCGTCCCGTTCCTGCAGCGCTACCTGCCGTTCTGGGCCGCGAATCTCGTCGACCGGCTCTGGGTCATCCTGGTGCCGATCATCGCCGTGGTGGTGCCGCTGGCGAGGATCGTTCCGGCGCTGTACCGCTGGCGCGTGCGCTCGCGCGTCTTCCGCTGGTACGCGCGGCTGAAGCAGATCGAGCTGCAGCTCGAGGAGGATCCGGGCCCGGAAATGCTCGACGACATGCTCAAGCGGCTCGAGGACACGGAGCGGGCGGTCAACCAGATTCCCACGCCGCTCGCCTACGCGGAGAACCTCTATTTCTTCCGCGAGCACGTCGACGTGGTGCGCAGGCGGATCGGCCGGCGGCTGAACGGCGATCTGACGGCGGCGGTTGCCGCGCAGGCGGAGCGTACCTCGTAGGGCGTACAGCCTCAGGCAGCGGCTGTCCGTTCATGCCGCGACAATCGGCGCCGCCATGACCATCCCATGACGAGCGACGCACAGAGTGCGCCTCATGAACGTGCTTCTGGTGCAGCCCCTCGCGCCGAAGACGTACTGGGGATTCCAATACGCGGTCGGTATCGTCGGCAAAGGCGCACCGCACCCCCCACTCGGCCTCGCGACACTCGCCGCTCTCCTGCCGGACCGCTGGAATCTCCGGATTCTCGATCTGAACGTCGCGCGATTGCGCGACGACGACCTGCGCTGGGCCGACGCGGCGCTGGTCACGGGCATGCTCGTTCACAAAGCGTCGATCCTCGATTTCATCCACCGTGCCAGGCGGGCCGGGGTCCGCACCGTGGTCGGCGGTCCGGCAGTCAGCTCGCGCCCAAACGAGTTCACGGACGCCGACCACGTCTTTCTCGGCGAGGCGGAAGGACGCCTCGATCAGCTGGTGAACGCGCTCGAGAACGGCAACGGCCCGCATGTGCTGTCCCCGCCGGACGATGCCAAGCCGGATCTTGCCACCGCCCTTCCGCCGCGATTCGATCTGCTCGATCGCTCGCGCTACACGTCGATGAGCGTGCAATCCTCGAGGGGCTGTCCGTTCCAGTGCGAGTTCTGCGACATCATCGAGCTGTACGGCCGCAACCCCCGGGTGAAGTCGCCGGCGCAGATGCTGCGGGAGCTCGATGCGCTGTACGAGCTCGGGTGGCGTGGATCGATCTTCGTGGTCGACGACAACTTCATCGGCAACCGGCGCGAGGCAGCCAAGCTGTTGCCGGAGGTCGCGCAGTGGCAGAAGGAGCACGGCCGCCCGTTCGAGCTCTACACCGAGGCGAGCGTCGACCTCGCCTCGCTGCCCGCCCTGGTCGAATCGATGGTGGAGGCGGGATTCACCACCGTATTCCTCGGCATCGAGACGCCGTCCGCAGAGTCGCTGAAGCAAACGCGCAAGCTGCAGAACCTCAAGCTGCCTCTCCAGGAGTCGGTGCTGCGGCTCACGCACGCGGGCCTGGAGGTGTACGCAGGGTTCATCGTTGGATTCGACACCGACGGCGAGCATATCTTCGAGGCGCAGCGGACGTTCATCGACGGCCTGCCCATCGCCGCCGCGATGATCGGGCTCTTGACGGCGCTGCCGAATACCGCGCTCTGGCGGCGATTGGAGCGGGAAGGGCGTCTGCGCTCCGACGGCACCGGCGATCAGTTCGGCCGCCCGAACTTCCAGCCGACCCTCGACGAGCGCAAGCTCCTCGAAGGATATCGGGATCTGTTGGCGGCCATCTACGAGCCGGAGGCCTTCTACCGGCGCTGCGAGACGCTCGTTCGCGAGCTCGGCCGTGGCCAGGGGCGCCGGCTCTCCCTCGATGGCTTGGCAATGTTCCTGCGCATTCTCATCGGGGTTGGGCTGGTGTCGTCGCGCCGACTCTTCTTCTGGCGCCTGTTTTTCAAATCGGTGACGCGTCCGTACGCGTTCGCCAAGGCGATGTCGCTCGCCGTGCAGGGAGAACACCTGATCCGCTACACGCGCGAGGACGTACTGCCGCGCATCGACCAGGCGCTGGCCGAGCTTGCGGCGGAACGCGTGCGCCGCCCGCCTGCCGTCGAGGCGCGCGCCTGACAGGAGCCTGCCTCCGGGCGAAATAGGGTCTTCGGCTGTTCGTAGGCCGCAGAGATCGGTTTCGTCCAGGAGGTTTCACCCATGAGGATCGTTCCCGCACTCACTGTGGCGCTGGCATCCGCCTGCGCCGGCACCTCGGCATCGCGCGACAACGGCGGCGCCACCTCCACGAGGGTGAGCGGCCAGTCCTGCGCCGCTCCGCTCGTCTCGTCGGTCGCCCATCGGGGGACGGAGATCTACGCTGCCCCGGACGCGAACTCTCCGCTCGTCGGAACTCTCAAGAGCGATACGCCGGTCTGCGCCCAGGCGGTCTCCGAGGGCTTCGGGTTCCGCCGGGTCAAGCTCACCGACGGGCGGACGGGATTCGTCGCGGAGCAGAGCATTTCCAACTAAAACGCATCTCATCACCCATGCTCGCGAATCACCGCTCTCAAGCGTAGTCGCTAAGCCGCCTTCGGCGGCCGCGACTAACCAGACGCCTTTCGCCCGAACAGGCGCGACATCCATCCGCCCTTGCCATCCGGTGGCTCGGGAGCGTCGAGCCGCTCCGGCTCGGCGCCGGCGGCGCCGGCGAGGCGACGCTTCACCGCTTCCGGCGAGTCCTGGGTGCTGAAGGTCGCGGTCACGGACCTGCGCGTCCCGCGTTCTTCGGCCGTCACCGTGAGGATGGATTCCGGCGAGACGGAGAAGACGATGTCGAAGACGACGCTCCCCTTGATCCCCGGCGGGATGTCGGGGACGACGAGCGTGCCGAGGTATTCGTTCTGCTGCGCGCGCTCCGCCTCGCCCTGGAAGACGGGGATCTCGAGCGTCTTCTGATTGTCCTGCGAGGTCCAGATCGAATACGCCTTCTTGTGCGGCAAGGAAGTGTTGCGCTCGACGACCTTCTTGAAACGCCCGCCCGGTAGCCCGACGCCGATGCTCATCGGCAGCACGTCGACGAGCACCATGCCGCCGATGTCGCCGGACTGCATCGAGTTTGCGAGCACCGCGGCCCCCAGCGCGACCGCTTCGTCGGGGTGGACGGCCTTCGACGGTTCTTTTCCGAAGTACTCGCGCAGCTTGGACCGAACCAGCGGCATCCGGCTCTGGCCTCCGACCAGGAGCACCTCGCCGACGTCGGCCGGCTTGAGACCGCAGTTGGTGAGCACGTCGTCGCAGACGCGGAGGGTGCGGTCGATGAGATCCGCGGTCAGCTTCTCCAGCTCGTTGCGGCTGACCTGCGTGTCGAGGTTGTAGCCCTTCTCGCCGACCATGGTGACGAAGGGCACGTTCACCTGCGTGGTCAGACGCTCCGAGAGCGCGATCTTGGCGTGCTCGGCTGCATCGGTGATGCGCTGGAGCGCGATCCGGTCGCCCTCGAAGGCGATGCCGTGCTTCCGGCGGAACCGCGCCAGCAGGTCCTGCACCAGCGCCCTGTCGAAGTCGACGCCGCCGAGAAACGTGTCGCCGCCGGTGGAGATGACCTCATAGAGGTTGCCATGCAGCTCGAGGACGCTGGTGTCGAAGGTGCCACCGCCCAGGTCGTAGACCATCACCCGCTGCTCGAGCGCGCGGCCATGCGCGAAGGCGATGGCCGCGGCGGTGGGCTCATTGACGATCCGCTCCACGTCCAGGCCGGCCAGCGCACCGGCCGCGCGCACGGCTTGTCGCTGGTTGTCGTTGTAGTACGCGGGAACGGTGATCACCGCACGCGAGATCTCCTTGC
>VBKI01000011.1 GCA_005879535.1 Deltaproteobacteria bacterium
CATCGCCGGCCGTCCGGTGGCAGCCGGATCGTGCGCTTTCTGCCAGGCGGCGATGGCGAGGAACGTCGCGTCGGCCGTGGCATCGACGAGCCCGAGACCGAACAGCGGCGTGGTCCGCCGCTGCGCGACGACGTTCGCTTCAGCGGGAACCTTCTCCGGCGTCCAGGTGACGCCGTTCACCGAGCCGACGGACTGATCCTGCAGCATGGGCCCGCCGAGCGAGAGAAGCGGATCGAAGGAGCCATCCTCGTTGCGCCTGCCGAATCTCGTCTCCAGACGCTGGTTGGTGCCTCCTTCCGCGGGCGGCGCGTCGTGGCAGAAGAGGCACGCGGCCCCGGTCATGACCGGTCCCAGACCAGTGGCGGGCGTCCGGACGCGGACGAACTCGGTGCGCCCGATCGTGTGGCGCGCCGTCTCTTCGGCGGTCGTCCCCTGCAGCAGGTCGCCGTACTCCTTGCTCACCGCTTCCCGCTTGCCGGTGTTGCCGGCGAGATCCGTCAGGTCCGCGGAAGGACCGCCACAAGCTGCGACGGCAAGGGTGAGGGAGGCGAGGGCACCCAGGCGCATGGGGACGCGCAGACTACCGGACCGCGCAGGCATCCCCGCATCTTCGCTTCGTCCACCGCCGTATGTTGCGCGTCGCTGCTCGGATGCAAAGGATGGCCTGGTCGCGCGGAGGGGCGATGGCCAGAGCATTCGGTTCGATCGTTTCGCTCGCCACGGCAATCGCCTGTGGAGGCGATGACCGCCCCCGCTTCCCGGAGCAGGCCACCTGGCACGTGCGACTCGCGCGCAGCGACTCCTATCCGAATTACTCCTGCGACGGAATCGTCGACACGGCGGCGCGCACCGGGCAGTTCCTCTGCGTGGCGGAGAATCTCGGCGCCTGGAGCGTCAACGGCTCGGTGGAGCACTTCCAGTCGGCGGTGTTGCTGCAGCTCTGGATCCGGAAAACCGGCTCGGAGAACGCCGCCCAGCCAGACATCGCGGTCGATCTCGAGCCCGTCGGCGATCGCCTTCGCGGGTGGGCCACCATCGTGCTGCCGGACGGCACCGGCAGCGGCCATCCTGGAGCGACGGCCGAAGCGTGGTTGTAGTCGCGACCGACTCGCGTCGGATGGCGGCTCAGACGACTTGACGCGCCGCGACTTGAAGGCATCGCCGCCGCCTGACACGGTCGCGCTCCTTCCGCACATCCGTGCAGACGGAGACCGACATGGACACGACCATGGCCGTGCGCGTCGCGACGGTGTTGTTTGCGCTGACGCCGGCGCTTGCCATCGCTTCCGTTCCGACGGCGCACTGCCGCAGCGGCGACAAGGTGGAGTCAGGGCTGCAGGGACAGACGACGGCCGCGGAGATCTCCAGCGGAGCCGTGACGAAAGGGTTCAACTGCAACAGCGACATGGTCGGGCAGTACCAGGGCCAAGGCGCGAGCTGGCAACTCACCGCCTGGAAGAACTGCGCCTACTTCGACCAGAGATTGAACCCGGACGAAGCGCACCGGGGGACAGTAGTCGTCGACGTCTCGGACCCGGCGCACCCCACGCCGACCACCTGGCTCACCGAGCCGGCGATGCTCGACCCGTGGGAGTCGCTCAAGGTGAACCCGGCGAGGCAGTTGCTTGCGGGAGGGCAGCGGCCCGACGCCACGCAGAACTTCCCGGGCACTGGCTTTTCCATCTATGACATTTCGGCGGACTGCAAGAATCCGGTCCTCAAGAAGTCCATCATCATTCCCGGAAGCTTCGGTCATAGCGGCCAGTGGGCGCCCGACGGAAAGACGTTCTACATCACGCCGCTGAGGACGGACATCAGCATCGAGGCCATCGACACCACGGACGCTTCGAATCCTAAGCCGCTCGCGTGCGGCGCTAACACGGCGGGGTGCGGCGCAAACGGCTTCTTCACCGCGACTTCGGACATACCACTCTCGCAGTGGCATGACCTTGAGTTCTCGAAGGACGGAAACACCGCGTACTTGACCATGTTCGGTTCCAGCTTTGGGACCCCGTCGACGGCGGCGAAGAACGGCCTGCTCATCCTCGACGTCAGCGATTTCCAGCAGCGGAAGACGAACCCCGCGTATCGCAAGACCTCGTCGCTGACGTGGGACGACGGAAGCGTCGGGGCGCAGAACGCGTTGCCGATCACCATCAAAGGCAAGCCGTACATCCTCTTCAGCGACGAAGGCGGTGGGGGGACCTGTGCCGGCGGAAGATCAGGCGCCGGCTTCCCGCGACTGATCGACGTGAGTGACCTCAAGAATCCGCGGACCGTCGCCAAGCTGCAGCTCGATATCCAGGACCCGGCCTACTGTGCGGACGCCCTCGCGGCGCCCATCGCTGCCAGCGGACCGAGCGCGTTCTTTGGGACGTTCTTCAATCACTCCTGCCACTACTGCAACGTGGACGACGCCGACAACGCCACCGTCGCGGCCTGCAGCTGCTTCGCCGCCGGGTTGCGGTTCTTCGACATCAGCAACGTCAATGCGGTGAAGGAGATCGCCTATTTCAAGGCGCCGGCGCAGGGAACGAAGTCGCTGCCTGGCTCGCAATACGCGATGACGATGCCCGCCACGTTCGTCAGGAACTACGACATGACGACGTCGAAGCCGAGCTTCCCCAAGGACCGCGGCATGACGAGCGGCGACGTCTGGACGACCGCTCATGACAACGGCCTCTTGATCGTCAAGCTGTCGTCGAATGCGACCGCCTCCAGCGGCGGCGGGTGCGCGAGCGCCGACGCTTCGGTCGGCGGCCTGCTCATCCTCGCGCTTGCTCAACTGTGGCGCCGGAGGCGGGCGCAGCCCTGAGCGGCGGGTACGGCCTGCGCACAAGGCCCGCACGGTTTAGCTTTCGCATCATGACGTGGAGCACCCGCCGTCTTCGCTGGGCTGCGACTTGCGGCGGCGCGGTGCTCGCATGCGTTGCGGCGGCTCCGCGACCGGCGCGCGCGAACGGGGCGTTTCCGGACGAATTCAGCGTCCATTTCCCCCCGGACACTCCGCACCGCATCCTCGTCGGCGCGAACTTCGGGCTCCTCGTCTCTGAAGATGACGGCGCCACCTGGCGATACAGCTGCGAGCCGTGGATCGTCGCCGGCTCGAACGCGGCGGTGAACCCGGAGTCTTCGGTGCTCTTCTACCAGGTGACCACCGATGGCGTCCTGCTGGCGGACGCCGTCAACATCACGCGATCGGCGGACCACGCCTGCACGTGGCCGACCACGACCCAGGGCCAGGTGATCACCGACATCTTCGCGGCACCGACCGACGCCGGCCTGGTGCTGGCGATCGTAGCCGTCGCGAATGGCAGTTACATCGTCGCGTCGCACGACGGCGGGAAGTCGTTCGATCCGGCGCACCTCTACGACACGGCCGACCTTCTCACCGGCGTCGAAATTGCGCGCTCCGATCCGGCTGTCATGTACGCGACCAGCGTCCAGACGTCCGGAAACGGCAGCGCCCTGCTGCAGAGTACCGACTCAGGACGCACGTGGACGCCGCACGATCTCCATACTGCATCGGGCACGCAGCCGCGGATCATGGCGGTCGATCCGGTCGACAAGGGCACCATCTATCTTCGGGAGCTGACCGGCGTCACGGACGCGATCGCCATTGCCACGAACGGCGGCGAGGACGTCCGGACGGTACTGGGCATCAACGGCTCGTTCACCTCGTTCGTGCGGGCCACCGACGGCGCACTCTACGCCGGGACTTCGGGCGGCCAGCTCCATGTGCGACCCGCGGGCGCGGCCGACTTCCTGCCGCCGCGGCCCGCTCCGCATTTGCGCTGCCTGGGGCAGCGCTTGGGCGAGGCGAAGCGGATCTACGCCTGTGGTGACTTCCTCAGGGACGGATACAGCCTCTTCTTCACCGACGACGGTGGCCAGACGTTCACGCCGGTGATGAAGTTCACCGATCTGCTGGGGCCGCTCACGTGCGGGCCGGTGACCACCAATTGCGCAGCGCACTGGGAGCGGATCAAGGGCGTGCTCGGGATCGGCGCGCCTGCCGACGCTGGTCAGAGTGGAGGCGGCGGGGGAGGCGGCGGCAGCTCCGGCGGCGGCTCGCACTGCGCGTCGCTCGGCGCGGATGCCCTGGCACTTCTCTTCTTGCTCGGCTTCGCGCTGCGAGCGACGAGAAGGAGCGCGAGCCAGCTCCATCCGGTGCGTGCCGAGCTGCACCCTGACGCCGGATCCGTGCGCAACTCGATCGACTGATTGCCGGAGACGTTCGGGTCCGTCCCCGCGAGCAGCTCCTGGATGTCGCTGACGCCGTCGCGGTCGCTGTCGGTGCCGTCGCGCATCATCGCGTCGAGCGCGACGGCGACGAGACCGACGTTTCCGCCTTCGAGCCCATGCGCGCGGGCCGATCGCGCAAAAGGCATCTCCGCGGTCCCGGGGCCCGTCTTTCCTTCCACATGGCAGAGGCCGCACGCCGGCGAGTAGAAGATGTTCAAGTGCTCCACGATCGCGGTCGGGTATTGCGGGCTGGCGCGGGCTGCGCCCGCGGCGACGACGGCGACGGCGAGGGGCAGCAGCTTGCGCATGTCAGAAGTAGAGATGGCCCTGGGCCATGTAAGCGAGCACCCCGTACCGGTTCGCGCCGACGACTTCGCTGCGGTTCACGAAATCGGCGCGGATGTCGAGATGAGGAGCGAAGAACCACGCCGCGCTCAGCCAGCCGCCGTACGAGATGCCCGCGCCCGCGACGTCGAGCGTCTCGCCCGTCGCGATCAGATGCACGCCCTGCCACGGCTCGTAGTCCGCCTGCACCATGCTGGCGAGGCCGTTCTGCGACGGCGCTCCGGAAAGACTCTGGATGACGTAATCCGCCTCCCCGAGGAGCGCCAGCTGCCTCCACGGCGACGCCCGCGCGAAGACGCCGTGCGCCTGGCGCGTATTGGCCACCCGCAGGAACAGGTCCTGCGCGGCGTGGGTGACGAGGCTGCTCACCCCGACGGCGAACCTCGTCAGGGGAGCGAGTTCCACATAACCGCTGTATCCGCGCTCGCGGTTGGCGTCCTTCTGGATCTGGAAGTTGCCGGCGATCCCCATCACCTCCGCGCGGATCAGCTCCGACGAGTACGACACCGCGACGCCGTGCTGCTGCGTATCGTTGATGTCCGTCCGCGTCGTTTGCCGGACGAACTGCGTGTGCTCAATGTTGCGGATGCCGAAGGGCACGTTGATGCGCCCGGCGCGCACCAGCAGCTCTCCCTCGCCGAACGCCCACCCGGCCCAGTGCTCGCGGGACACGATCTGGCCTGCGACCGCCGCAGGCGAGCCGGTGCTCGTGACGTAGCCCAGCGAGGCGCTGGCGCGGAAACCGGAAACCTGCACCGCGGCAGCGGCGTCGCCTTGCATGAGGATGAGATCGCCTGCGGTGGGGCCGTCGCCGATCTTCGTGCGCAGGCCCATGTAGCGCACCTCGCCGCCGCCCAGGAGCCAGTCCGGGGTGCGTACCGCGTTCCAGAGAAAGTTGGCAGCAGGCGATGCTTCTTCTTCTGGTTTTCCCGAGAAGCGCGATTGCAGCAGGATCTCGCCCTGGGCGCGACCATAGGGCGTGAGCACGCCGGAACCGGACGGATCGACGTGGCAGGTGGCGCACGTCGTGTAGCCGTGGCGGATCATCCAGGCATACGCGCGCGCCGGCCGCGGCAAGAGGACGGCAAGCGCCGTCCACAGGATGACGGGAGCGAGCCTCACGGCGCGTCCAGATGGAAGTCGGCGGAGACGTCGACCTCCGGCTTCACCTTGACGCCAAGATACACGGGCGCAGTCATGCCGTAGTCGCGCAGGTCCATGCGGAAGGTCGCCGTGACATCGTAGCCGCCGCGCTGCGCCACTTGAAAAGAGACTTCCATCGGGTGTGTCTGCCCGTGCACCGTCAACTCGGCGCGCGTGGTCCCGCTCGTGCTCGCCGTCGCCAGCGGCGCATTGGGCACGCGCAGCGTGGCGACGGGAAAGCGCTGCACCTCGAGCACCTCGTCGCGCATGTGCCGGTCGCGAAGCTCGATGCCGGTCTGCAGGGTCGCGAGCTGCACGGCGAACTCGAGGACGTCGCCATTTCGGGTCACCGACAACTGGGGCGTCTTGCCCTCGACGCGCATGCCGAGGCTGCCATGCGCGGTGAACACCACTTCCGGGCGGCTGATCTTTGGCTGCGCCGCGGCGACGACCAAGGCAGCTAACCACGCAGCGCGTCCTTGCATGGCCCATTCACATGCATTTTGCTGCGCGATCAGTCAATCCGGCCGACACGACCATTCTTCGAGGCGATCGCTTTGTTGCGATCACGTTGCATGACGCAACACGACTTGATCGTCTTATCGCGCTACGCAAACAGTGCCCGGCGCTCCTGTCTTCCTCTCGTCGCGAGCCCGCCGATGACAAGCACGACCGCTGCACGGTTGTTGACCGGACTGTCGCTGCTGTTCCCTGCCGCCGCCGCGATGGCATCCCTTCCCGTCGCGCATTGTCGCAAGGGCGACCGCGTGGAAACCGGCATCACGGGGTGGACTACTCCGGAGGAGATCGCCAGCGGCAAAGCAGCGCAGGGATTCAACTGCAACGTCGATATCGTCGGTCAGTACCAGGGTGAAGGCGCTAGCTGGCAACTGACCGCATGGAAGAACTGCGCATATTTCGACCAGCGCAGGACACCCGCGCCGACCAACCCGGGCACGGTCGCCGTCGACGTCACCGATGAGACGCGTCCTACACCGACAGCGTGGCTTGCCGAGAATGCGATGCTCGACCCTTGGGAGTCGCTGAAGGTGAATCCGCAGCGGCAGCTTCTGGCCGCCGCCGAAATGGGCCAGAACGGAATAGCCATCTATGACATCAGTGCGGACTGCAAGCACCCAGCGCTCAAGGCGGCAAAGCCCCTCACCGGCAATATCGGTCATACTGGCCAATGGGCGCCGGACGGAAAGACGTACTACGTCACGCCCCTGCGTCCGAGCCCCAGCGTCATCCCCGTCGACACGAGCGATCCGGCGGATCCGAAGATCATTCCCTGCGGCAAGGACACACCGGGATGCAACGACTCGGGTTTCTACGTCAATCCCAATCCCGGCACTTACAGCCAGGTCGTTCACGACCTCGAGTTCAGCAAGGACGGAAACACCGCGTACCTCGCTGGCACCAGTCCCAACGGATTGATCCTCCTGGACGTCAGCGACTTCCAGCAGCGAAGGCCCAATCCGGGCTTCCGCATCATCGGCAGCATCGCCTGGGCGGATGGCAGCCGAGGAGCGCAGAATGCGCTACCAGTCACCATCAAAGGCAAACCCTACATCCTCTTCACCGACGAGTCGGGCGCCCAGGCCAGTGGGTGTTCTGCGGGCCTTTCCCCGAACGGATTCCCGCGCCTGATCGACATCAGCGATCCAAAGAACCCCAAGACGGTGGCCAAGATCCAGCTTGACGTGCATGACCCCGCGTACTGCACGCAGGTCGGCAGCACGCCAGTCACGCCGACTGGACCGAGTTTCGGGTTTTCCTGCCACTACTGCAACGTCGATGACGCGGACAACGCGAAGATCGCCGCATGCAGTTGCTTTGCAGCCGGATGGCGGTTCTTCGACATCAGCGAGCCGACCTCTCCCAGGGAGATCGCGTACCTCAAGCCGGCCGCCCAAGGTACAAAGCTCCTTCCCGGTTCGCAGTACGCGACCCGAGCCCCGCCGCCATTCGTGAGGAATTACGATTGGGCCACGTCGAAGGCGAGCTTCCCGAAGGACCGCGGCATGACCTCCGGAAATATCTGGCTCACCAATCAGGACAACGGTTTCTTGGTGGTGAAGCTCGCCCCGGAGGCGACGGCCACCGGCGGAGGCGGCTGCGCCAGCGCGGGCGCCGGCCTCGCGGGCCTGATGGCGCTCGGCGCGGTGCAACTGTTGCGGCGGCGAAGGCGGCGCTCGAAGGGCTGACGCCGGCCACGGGACAACCAGGGAAGCTTGGCATCTGGGACAAAGGCAAGACGCTACTTCGCTGCTGCGGCGGTCGCCGCGCTCTGTTGCGGCCGCATGGCGTGGGCCAACGGCGCGTTCCCGGATGAGTTCAGCATCCATTTTCCGCCCGGCGCGCCCTCGCGCATCCTCATCGGTGCGAACTTCGGGCTGCTCGTCACGGAAGACGCCGGAGCGACCTGGCGCTACAGTTGTGAGCCGTGGGTGGTGCTCGGCTCGTCGGCGGCGCTCTCCGACGTGCCCGTGCTCTTCTACCAGGTCACTGCGGATGGAAGCGCGCTCCTCGCCGCCGGAACCGAGATCACGCGCTCCACCGACACGGCCTGCACCTGGCCGCCGTCCACGGGGTTGGGCGCCGGACCGGTGATCCTCGATATGTTTGCCTCGCCGACGGACGCCTCGCTGGTCTTCGCGGCCGTCGGTGTGGCGCCGCAAGGAGGTTACATCGTTGCCTCCCACGACGGCGGAAAGACGTTCGACGCCGCGCGTCTCTACGAGACCACCACGGACCTGCTCACGGGCATCGAAAGCTCCCGCTCGCAGCCCTCGACCGTCTACGCCACTTCGCTCTCGAGCTCCGGCACGGATGCGAAGCTGTTGCAGAGCACGAGCTCGGGAGCCGCGGGAACCTGGACGCCACACAGCATCCCGACCGCACCCGATACGCAGCCGCGGATCATGGCCGTCGATCCCGCAGACGCAAACACCGTGTATCTGCGCGTGCTGGGAGGGACGAGCGACGCCGTGGTCATCACCACCGACGGCGGGCGGACGTTCCAGGACCCGTTCACCATCCGCGGGCAGCTCACCTCCTTCCTGCGCGCCACCGACGGAACCTTGTACGCCGGTACCATCAACGGCGAGCTCTATGTGCGCAAGCCCGGCGCCAACGCCTTCGATGCGACGCCGCTTCCTGCTCCGCACTTGCGTTGTCTGGGACAACGCTTCGGCGAGCCGAAGAGGGTCTACGCCTGCGGCGACATGGTGGTCGACGGATACAGCCTCTACTTCAGTGATGACGGCGGGAAGACGTTCACGCCGGTGATGAAGTTCACGCAGCTCCAGGGTCCGCTCGCGTGTGCGCCGGTGCAGACGAACTGCGCTGCGCATTGGAACCGGATCCAGGGCGTGCTCGGAATCGGCTCGACCGTCGACGGAGGACAGACCGGTGGGGGCGGGGGCGGCTCCGGCGGTGGAGGTTCGCACTGCGCCAGCGCCGGAGTCGATCTCTGCTGCGTCGCGTCGTTGTTCGTGCTGCTCCTCCGACGTAAGTCGAGGTCGCGGAAACGGCCATCGTTGACGCGGGATCCGTCGCGCCACCGTTGGCGTGGACCTGCTTTGCATCGCGGCAGTGGCAACATTTCTCCTGCGGAGGGCCCGAACATGAAGCCGATTCGTTACTTGTGCGCCGCAGCCGCCGCCGCTGCTTGCAGCGGCGGCAGCGAAGGTCCGACCGGGGGACCCGTTTCGGGCGCGCAAGACGTGCATTGCCGGGAGTCCGACGGCGGCGTGAAGTTCCAGCACATCGCCGCGTCATGCGTTGCCACGGGGGCAGATGCCGGTACGATCGACTACGGCCCGACGATGTACAACGCCGAGGCGGACGACGACGACTGCAAGTACCACCTCAAGTTCACCAATACGGCGGTCCGCAGGAACGAGAACGTGAACTTCACCGTCACTGCGACAGTCAAGGAGACGGGCGCGGCGGCGACGAGTGCAAAGCTGCTCGCCGAGGTCTATCTCAACGACACGCACCCGGCCCCGAACACCAACCAGAAGACGAGCGAGCAGAGCGGTGGGAACTACGTCGTGGGACCGATCCAGTTCGACGCAGCCGGCCAGTGGACCGTGCGTTTCCCCCTGCGCGAGGACTGCTCCGACGAACCGCCCGACTCGCCGCACGGGCACGCCGCTTTCTTCATCAGCGTTCCATGACGAGGAATGGGCGCGCGTGAGGTTGAGAGCGATGTTCGTCGGAGTTGCGCTGATGGCGGCCTGTGGCGGGTCGGAGCCGGTGGATTGTCCGAACCTGAGCACGACCTGCCCGGACCCGAAGCCGAGCTATGCGTCCGACGTCCGTCCCATCATCAATGCCCGCTGCACGACCTGCCACTCCCCCGGCGGGCAGGAACCTTCGCGCGACTTCACCACGTATGGCGGAGTGTTTCAGCAACGTCAGGCCGTCTTGACGCAGGCCTATTCCTGCAGGATGCCTCCTGCTGGCAACGCGCAGCCGACCACGCAGGAGCGGCAAACGCTCGTCGCGTGGCTCGTCTGCGGCGCGCCCAACAATTGAAAGGAGCGAACCATGCAGCTTGACGCTCCGATCCGCGGTTCCATCGCACTCGCCGCCATCGCCATCTGTTTCTGTGCGTGCGGCGGCTCGAATGGCGGCAGCGCCGACAGCGGCGACGTCGTCAACTGCCAGAGCGATCCGCGCGTGCTCACGTATTCGCCGCCGGTCACCATCCAGTCGCAGGCGAAGACGATGAAGCTCACACTCAACCAGTCCGCGCCGGCGCCGCCCGCGCGCGGGACCGACACCTGGAACATCCACGTCACCGACGCGAACGGGACGGCGCTCTCGAATCTGACGCTGACCGCGAAGCCGTTCATGCCCGACCACGGCCACGGCCCGGCCGTCAGTCCTGCCGTCGCCAGCAATGGCGACGGAAACTACACGGTGACGAACCTATATTTCTTCATGGCCGGTGTCTGGCAGGTGACTTTCACCGCAAAGGAATCGACCGACAGCGCCGTCTTCATGTTCTGCGTTCCGGGATAGCAGAGGGAACCATGCGCCGCGCATCCATCCTTGCGCTCGCCATCGGGGCCGCTGGCTTCAGCGCGTGCCACGGTGGGGGATCGCAACAGGAGGGCACGCTCACCCGCGCGCAGCTGCTCGATCCGCAGTCGTGCGCCGGCTGCCATGCGGAGCAGTTCAACGACTGGGCGGGAAGCATGCACGCCTATTCGTCCCAGGACCCGGTGATGCGGGCGATGAACGCGCGCGGCCAGCGCGAGACCAACGGCCAGCTCGGCAAGTTCTGCGTCAACTGCCACGCGCCCGTGGCGGTCCGGGAGGGCGCCACGACGGACGGGCTCAACCTCGATCAGCTGCCGCCGCACCTCAAGGGCATCACCTGCTACTTCTGCCACTCCGTGGAGAGCGTAACGGGCCAGCGGACGTCCGCACGGCGCTGCGTACTCGCCGCTGCTCGATCGGAACCGGGCGGAATCGGGCACCATGTGCGGCGCCTGCCACGATATCGTCAACGGGCACGGGGCGGCCATCGAGCGCACCTTCAACGAGTGGAAGAGCTCCGCCTTCGTCCAGCCGACCATCGGGTCGACCTGCGGGGCGTGTCACATGCCGCAGAGCACCATGGACAAGCGGGTGGCGAACGTGCCCGGGGCTCCGCTGCGCCGGTCGCACTCGCATACGATGCCCGCGATCGACGTGGCTCTCACGCCCTTCCCCGATACCGACAGGCAGAAGGCGCAGGTGCAGGCGCTGCTCGACACCTCGCTGCAGACAGCGATCTGCGTGCAGCAGTTCGGGAATACCGGCCAGCTCAGCCTGATCGTCGATAACGTCGCCGCGGGTCACTCGTTCCCGAGCGGTTCGGAGCAGGACCGCCGCTCCTGGTTCGAGGTACACGCCTACCAGGGCTCGACGGAGATCTATAAGAGCGGCGTCGTGCCCGAGGAAACACCGTCGACCTCCGCTGCAGACGATCCGGATCGCTGGCTGCTGCGCGACTGCATGTTCGACGACAGCGGCAAGGAAGTGCACATGTTCTGGGAGGCGGCGAGCTTCGAAACCAACGGGCTTCCCGCCAAGCCTACCTTCGACATCAGCTCGCCGGACTTCTACCAGACGCACAAGCAGCGCTTCTTCCCGAAGGATGGATCGTTCATTCCGATGCCCGACCGGGTGACCTTGCAGGTGCACTTCGAGCCCGTGGGACTCGAGGTGGTCGATGATCTGGTCAAGAGCGGCGACCTCGATCCTTCCGTACGCAGCACGCTCAAGAACCTGACGGTGGGCGCGCCTCTGCAGTGGACGCCGGCGACGGCCACGGCGACGTATCTGGATCGCAATACGGGGCAGCCGGTGCACTGCGCGACCACCACCAACATCAATGTCGCCGCGGACAGGTTCCCGGCTCCGACGCGCTCGAAGTGCTCTCCCTGACGCCGCGCCGCGCAGCGAGCATCCTGCTGAAGTTGGTCGCCGTCTCATCCATCGCGGCGGCCGCGGCGCGCGCGAACGGAGCGTTCCCGGACGAGTTCAGCATCCACTTCCCGCCCGACGCTCAGCATCGCATCCTGTTGGGCGCTAATTTCGGCCTGCTCGTCTCGGAGGATGACGGCGCGACCTGGCGGTACAGCTGCGAGCCGTGGGTCGTTGCCGGATCGAACGCGGCCCTCGCCTCGGCCAACGTCGGGTTCTACCAGGTGACTGCCGCGGGCGCGATCCTCGCGAACTCCGTCAACCTGACGCGTTCGAGCGACGTCGGCTGCACCTGGCCGATTTCGACGGGATCGGTGGGCGGCCAGATCGTCACGGACTTCTTTCCCGATCCGAACGACGCCACGTTCGTGCTCGCGATCGTGACGCTCTCGAGCAGCACCGGCAGCTACATCGTGGCTTCGCACGACG